>JAEEYJ010000161.1 GCA_016291725.1 Solobacterium sp. | reverse complement strand
CTGTATGCCGCTCAGTGTCATCTGCATGCACTTTGTGTGCTATGGTCAGTCCTCCGGGAAGCACTTCTATGTAAACATTCTGTCGCTTCTGGACGGAGTTGTATGCGTTGCGGGTTTCTCGTTCCTGCTGACGGGCTTGCTGGGCATCCGGGGCGTATGCTGGGCCAATGTACTCAACGGTGTCGTAACGACACTTTTCATCATCGGATGTGCCTGGTTCAGGCAGAAGCGTTTCCCGCAGGATATGGAGGAACTGATGATGATTCCGGAGGAATTCGGTGTACCGGAGGAGGACCGGATCGATGTCAGTGTCCGAACCGTAGAGGAAGTCGTGGATGTTGCAAGGAAAGTCCAGGAATTCTGCCTGGCCCGGGGTGTGGATGAAAAGAGAGCGTACTACGCCGGACTGTCCATGGAGGAAATGGCCGGCAATGTCGTGGAGCATGGATTTTCCAAGGACAGCCGGAAGCACACTGTGGATCTGCGGACCTCCTGGCGGAAAGGGAAGGTTATCCTGAGGATCAAGGACGATTGTGTACCGTTTGATCCGCAGAAGAGAAAGGAACTCTCCAAGGGAGAAGATGCGGCGAAGAACATCGGAATACGGATGGTTTACAGCATGGCGGACAGCATTGAGTACCGGAATATACTGGGACTGAATGTACTGACCATTACAATCTAGAGGACAGGGATATGAAGGAACTGGAAGAAAGAATCAGGAAAGAGGGAAAGGTCCTGCCGGGCAGTATCCTGAAGGTGGACAGTTTTCTCAATCATCAGATCGATGCACTGTTCATGGACAGGATGGCTGCAGAGATCCACGAAGCGTTCAAGGAGGACCGGATTGACCGGATCATGACCGTGGAGGCCAGCGGTATCGCTCTGGCGCAGTGTACAGCGATGCACTTCCGGGTGCCGTATGTCTTTGCGAAAAAGGCGGTATCCGGGAATATCGGCAGTGATGTCTATGTATCGCACGCATATTCCTATACCTACGGAAGGGATTATGAAATGGTTGTATCGAAGAAATACATCCATGACGGAGAACGGGTGCTGCTTGTGGATGATTTCCTCGCGGATGGCAGAGCCATGCGCGCCATGATCGATCTCTGCGAACAGGCCGGGGCAGAAGTAGCCGGCATCTGTGCCTGCATAGAGAAGGGATTCCAGGACGGCGGCAGAAAACTGCGGGAAGATGGATACCGGGTATACAGCCTGGCAATTGTTCAGGAGATGAGTGAAGAAGGCATCCGGTTTGCATGATGATGAAAAAGACATGGCATATCCGGATGAACCGGATGTATCTTTCCAGACAGGCCTGTCTGCAGGAAGCGCGGAGAATCATCCAGGGCAGGCATATTGATGGCATGAGTGAGCTGGAGATTGCTCAGGAGATCTTTTTCCATGCCGGGGCTTACTATACCTGTACAGCACTGCAGAAATACCGGCTGGATTTCCGCAGGATTATTGAGGCGGCGGATCCGATCGATCTGGCGGACGGCGGTGACTATCCAGGACGCAGGCTGGTCTACCGGATCTGGTGGCACCTGCCGCACAGGAGGAATGCCGGCCGATGAAAAAGTATTTCTTCTTTGATATCGACGGTACGTTGACGGATCTGCGTACAGGAAGATTCGTGGGAAGTGCACTGGCGTCGATTGCTGAACTGCAGCAGAACGGGCACTTCACTGCGATTGCGACCGGGCGGGCCTGCTACAAAACCCTGCCGGCGATGGAAAGCACCGGCATACACAATGCAGTGGCCAACGGCGGTGCAGCGCTGATCATCGATGATGTCCTGGTGAAGAACAGTCCGCTGGACCGGGAGAAAGCGCTCAGGATCATTCGGGAAGCGGATGCACTGGGATACGGTATCCTTGCGGCATACAATGACAGTACGGATGTCTTCATGCGGGACCATCGCTTTCTGGAACAGGCAGGGGAGCGCCGGGAGCCGACGGTGTACCACTATGAACCGGACCGTTCCTTTGAAGATCTGCCGGAGATCTACAAGATCTATATCTCTGTACCCGCGGAAGAAGAATACCGGCTGATGAACCGGGATCTTCTGGGGCATATCCGGATGGGCGGACCGTACTTCTGGTACCAGCATGACCGCAAGGATGAAGGGATCCGGGAAATGATGAAGTACCTGAACGCAGATCCGGAGGATGCGGTTGTCTTCGGAGACGGAGAGAATGATGAAGTGATGTTCGGGAAGGAATGGTTCTCGATTGCCATGGGAAACGGCTGGCCGGGTCTGATGAAGCGGGCGGACTATATAACGGACGCATCCGTTGACGATGGCGTATACAACGCCTGTGTTCACTTCGGCTGGATCAAGGGAAGGGAATAGAATGACAATCAAGTATGAACCGATTCCGTCTTCGGTACAGACGGAGGAAAAGGAGCCGGTCTTCCGGGATTCTCCATTGGTGGAAATCCGGGAAGACAGCAGACTGAAACTGCATATGATGTATCCAGCACTGGGGCTGAAGAACGGATACCGGAGATGCCTGCTGCGCAAAGAGGCGGCAGGGATGCTGGAACAAGCAAAGGAATACCTGCCGGAAGGGTACCGTTTCATCATCTGGGATGCCTGGCGTCCCTTTGCGCTGCAGCAGGAACTGCGGGAGTACTACCGGGATATCATCATCGAAGAATTCGGACTGATGGATAAGAGTGAAGAAGAACGGGAACAGTTCATTTCACAGTTTGTTGCGGATCCTGTGCCGGACCGGCTTCATCCGCCTGCCCATACGACCGGCGGAGCCGTGGACCTGACCATCGCCGGACCGGACGGAAAGGAGCTGGACATGGGTACGGCATTCGATGCGTTCACTGACCGGACAGAGACGGTCTGGTATGAACAGCATGAATCCAACGAAGAGGTCAGGGAAAACCGCAGAATGCTGTACCATATCATGACCCGGGCAGGCTTCACCAACCTGCCGTCCGAATGGTGGCACTATGAATACGGTGACCGGAACTGGTCCGCCTCTACGGGTGAGCCGCCCTGCTACAGTGGGATCTTTACGGTTGAGGAAGCAGAACAATCTACGCTATCATAAAGGCAGGAATCAAACTACAGCAAGGAGAATATATAATATGAAAATCGGTGTTTACTATGTTGAATCAACCAATGCAGACGGCGAAAACATCAACCGCTACAATCATGAACTGGTGGACAGACTGGCAGAGATGACCGGCCTGGAGATCCGGTTCGTTGAACTGGAAGAGGCGAAGGACCAGGATATGCTGCTGGTATTCATCGGGGGCGGCGGTACCGAGGGCAGATTCAAGGCAGCTCTGCCGGAACTGCCTCACCCTGTCCTTCTGATGACCACCGGGTACAACAACTCCCTCGCGGCATCCATGGAAATCCTTTCCTACCTGGAGCAGAACGGAATCCGCGGCGAAATCATCCACGGCTCAGAGGAAAAGATGGCATCGAGGATCGCTGTCCTGGCCAGAGTCTTCGCTGCAAAGAAGAAGATCAATCATCTGCGCCTCGGCAGCATCGGCAAGCCCAGTGATTGGCTGATCTCTTCGGATGTAGACAAGAAGAAGAGTCTGGAAAAGAACGGGATTACGATCGTTGATGTCTCCATGACGGAGTTCTTCATGGAAGTCAACAAGAAGGAATACGAAGACAATGAATGGACCCGGATGGTCAAGGCAAAGAACTGGCATCCGGAGGATGTCGAGATCAGCTGCAGCATCTACGGTGCACTGAAGCGTCTGGCCGAGAAGTATGAACTGGACGGAATGTCTGTCCGCTGCTTCGATCTGCTGCAGCCGTTCAAAGGCACCGGCTGTATGGCTCTCGCTGTACTGAACGCGGAAGGCGTCTATGCCGGATGTGAAGGAGACATGCCGAGTTTGATCTCCATGGCTGTACTTGGTGAACTGACCGGACAGCCGGTGTTCCAGGCCAATCCTTCCCGGATCCTGACGGACACCGATGAGATCATCTTTGCACACTGCACACTGCCTCTGAACATGCCTACGGATATCGAACTGATGTCCCACTTTGAATCCGGCCTCGGCATTGCTTTCCGCGGCAGGATCCCGGAAGGCCCGTGCACGATCTTCAAGACATCCGGTCTGCTGGACCGCTGCTTCGTCAAAACAGGACTGCTGGAGGAGAACCTCAAAGAGACCAATCTCTGCCGTACACAGATCAAGATCAAGCTGGAGAAAGAGGATCTGAACTACTTCCTCACGCACTCCATCGGCAACCATCATCTGATCGTAAGCGGCGACTATGAAGAGCTGATCAAGGAATTCTACCGCTGGCTGTAAACAAAAAACCCTCCTGGGAGGGTTTTTGAATGCAAAAAGGGTCCTGAAAACCCCAACAAGAATATTATACAGGATATAAATTCATAAAAAAAGACTGTTTCTTCACAGTATTGTTGTTATTCTATAGTTGAAGATGTAAAGAGACGCAGCAGAAAGTGAGGTCTCACGCTATGAAGAAGGTACTGCTTGAATACTCATCGTAGTTTCCTTCGGTAGATGCAGAATGCCGGGGGAAACGAAAAACAGAAAAAACGGTAAGCTGACCGTACCTCGGTAAAAAAACAGCAGAAAGTGAAGTCTGCAGAACAGGACAGACCAATGGACAGTTTAGAGTAAAAACTGAATACTCCAAATACCGGCAGAAGACCGGTAATGAAAAAGAAACCAGTTCTTGGGCGGAGTAAAGAGTCCGCCGGGAAAAGGCCGGAGACAACCGGCGCGGAAAAAATCCGGAGCGAACCGTAGAAACCACGGTGAAAAGAAAGCCGTTAAAAATGAATGATACTAAGAGATCCCGCAGTCAGATCAGGTGAACGGAAACACAGAACGAAGACGCGGGATCTTTTTCGTGCGTATAATAATACCGGAGGTACCGGTATGGAACTGCATGTCAAACGCTTCAACGAGCTTACGCTGGATGAACTGTACGAACTACTGAAACTGCGGGTTTCGGTATTCGTAGTAGAGCAGAACTGCCCCTACCCGGAACTGGATGACCGGGATCAGAACGCACTGCATCTTTGGTATGAAGACGAAGGAGAGATGATCGCTTATCTGCGGATCATGGACAAAGGTGCCGTCAGCGACTATGTATCGATCGGCAGAGTGATTGCTGTAAAGAGGCGGCAGGGCATTGCGACCGGACTGGTATCCGATGCAATCCGCACGGCAAAGGAACAGTTTGGAGCCGACAGAATCTATCTGGAAGCGCAGGTCTATGCCAAAGGGCTCTATGAGAAGCTGGGATTCCGGGAAATCTCCGATGTATTCCTCGAAGACGGCATCCCGCATGTAAAAATGATCCTCGAATGTTAGAAAAAGGAGAAGCTCAGCGCTTCTCCTGCTTTTCTTTGTTCCGTTTATCGTTGATGATTTTCACATGTTCCTCTGTAATCAGCGTTACGTTGTTTTCCTTTGCCCAGGCAACACAGCCGTTCAGGACGGTCTTCAGGAACGGTCTGGGTACTTTGACGAAGTTCTTCAGGGCCTCATCCGTGAACTTCACCTGGTCATCAATTCTGTCTGCCGCAAAGCGGATGGAAGCGATATCCACCTCTTTCGGGGCAGGGATCGGCTCACCGATGGGCTTTGTCCACCGCGGGAAGCGGACGTACCAGAAATGGGTGGAGTCACGGTATCCGTAGTCTACGGGTACATGCGGGAAATTGTTCTTCGTTACACCGTTGACGATGGCATTGTAGGGTGCTTCCTTCATCAGGATTTTATCCACATACAGGATGAAGTGCGCACCGTATTTCGATGTCAGTCCGTTGAAGTCATTGCAGGGACCATCATAGCCGTCATCGATGTCTTCCGGACGGAAGCGCTCTGCATTCTCCAGATGCCTTGCCCAGGTGCACTCGAATACCTGGAAAGCATCGCTCAGTACTTCAGGCCGTTCGGGATCTTCCGGATCCGCAAGGCCTTTTTCCGTACGCCACCGGAAGTCCTTCATCTTTTCTTTGGACGGTCCGGGATAGCCCAGACGTACTGCTTCCTTGAAGGTCTCCTTTTCATCAGTGATGAAATTGATCGCGCATTTGCCGGTACGCAGCAGATTGAGGCAGGTATTGGAATTGTTCCGGCATTCCAGGATCATGGCATAGCGGTCTTTTCCTGCGATGTAGTACGGGAAGCAAAGCGAGTAGGAACCGACGTTCAGGCTGCCGTCTTCGT
>JAEEYJ010000160.1 GCA_016291725.1 Solobacterium sp. | reverse complement strand
TATGTTTCGCAGAAGCATTCTGGCTGCGCTGGCAACCGCAGCCATCACGGCTGCTGTTACGGCAGCTGCTGTAATAACCGCAAAAGTTCTGAATGAAAACGAAGAGAAGAAGGATGAAACGGATGATGAAGGCATCCATTTCATCGATCTGGAAGAGGAAGATGAGAAGGAAGTAGCGCCGGAGATTGCGGCCATCAAGGATCTGTATCCGTATCTGGACACGGATTTCATCGAGACGCAGTTTGACCGGAATGCGGAATTCAACCGCCAGTATCCGGAGCACACGATGGTATCGGTCTCCCACAAGGCGAAGTTCGCTGACCGTGAGACAACGGAAAAGTATCTGAAGATTGCGGAAGAAAACGGCTTCGAAACAGAGACGATCGGTGCGTTCGAGAACGTGATCACAAGAAAGTTCTTTACGGCAGAAGGCGCAATTCTGAGCGATATCTACAATGTTGCCAACCAGGTCAATGCTCTGAACGGCATCTACGAAGGATATCGTATCGAGGAATAGTACATTCCCTGAAGGAAGAACAGAAGGTCCGGATGTTTCCGGACTTTTCATTTCCGCTTTTTCACATATAATGATAAAGAATTGCGCTATGGCAGCAGTGGAAGTAAAAAGCCTCACCTTTTCCTATGACGGCCTGACCAATGCAGTGGAGGACGTCACTTTCAGCGTGGAACAGGGTGCGTACTGTACCATTGTCGGCAGGAACGGCAGCGGTAAGTCCACGGTAGCCAAACTGATTGCCGGACTGCTGGACAGGAAGAGCGGGGAAATTCTGGTGGAGGGCATCCCGCTGCAGAAGAGCAATCTGCTGGAACTGCGCAGCCGGATCGGCATCGTGTTCCAGAATCCGGACAATCAGTTCATCGGATCCACAGTGCGCGACGACATTGCGTTCGGACTGGAGAACCACTGCGTTCCCCAGGAAGAGATGGACGGCATCATTGAGCGCTTTGCGTCGGAAGTGGGAATGAGCAGGTACCTGAACAGTGAACCTGCAAGGCTCTCCGGCGGACAGAAGCAGCGGGTGGCCATCGCAGGTGTACTGGCGATGCATCCGGATATTCTGATCTTCGATGAAGCGACATCCATGCTGGATCCGCAGGGAAAGGACAGGATCAAACAGGTCATCCGTGATCTGCACAGAGATCACGCTCTGACCATTCTTTCCATTACCCATGATATCGAAGAGGTCGGAATGAGCGATCAGGTCGTTCTGCTGGACCAGGGAAAACTGGTGATGAGCGATACACCGGAGGCAGTATTCAGCTCGGAGGAACGCATCCGCCGCACCGGTCTGGATGTACCTTTCAGCCTGAAGCTTGTGAAGGAACTGCGGCACTACGGTGTAAAGATGGATCCGGTGCTGCAGACGGAGATGCTGGTGGAGGAACTATGCCGATTGCGTTTGAAAAAGTAAGCCATGTCTACAGTACGGGCACTCCGTATGAGTTCAGGGCGCTTGACGGTGTGGATCTGGCCTTCAGCGAGGGAAAGATGACAGCGGTCATAGGACGTACGGGATCCGGCAAGAGTACGCTTGTGCAGCATCTCAATGCACTGCTGCTGCCGAGTGAAGGTACGGTCAAGGTTCTGGACCGGGAAATCACGGCAGGAAGCACGCCGAAAGGACTGAAGAAGCTCAGAGGGGATGTCGGGCTCATTTTCCAGTTCCCGGAGTACCAGCTGTTTGAGGAAACGGTACTGAAGGATGTATCGTTCGGTCCGAAGAACTTCGGGGCAAGCGAAGAGGATGCACGGAAGCGGGCAAAGCAGGCACTGCGCCTGTGCGGTCTGGAGGAGAAGTACGACGAACGCAGTCCGCTGGAGCTCTCCGGCGGACAGAAGCGCCGGGCGGCCATTGCCGGTGTACTGGCTATGGATCCGAAAGTGCTGGTGCTGGATGAGCCGACAGCCGGCCTGGATCCCAGAGGCACGGAAGAGATGATGAAGCTGTTCCGGGCGCTGAACAGAAAGAACAATAAGACCATCATCATTGTTACCCATGATATGGAACAGGTGTTCCAGTACTGTGATGAAGTGGTGGTTATGGCAGACGGAAAGGTGGCTGCCCATATGAGCACGGATGAATTCTTTGCGGATTCTTCCGTGTGCCGCGGACTGGGGATCCTTCCCCCGGCGATCATACGTGCGTGTGATGCGCTGCGGGAAGCCGGCTTTGATATTCCGAAGGAAATCCGCACGTCCGCCGCACTGGCCAAATGCGTGGCGCAGCAGGTGAGAAGACATGGGTAGCTTTGTACTGGGCAAATACATAGCGCTGGATTCTCCGGTGCACCGTCTGGATCCGCGGGCGAAGATCGTGGCGATGATGGCAATGCTGATCGCGATCTTTATTCCGGCCGGGTGGTACGGGTATGCCGTGCTGTTTGCGGCAGTGGCAGGTGTGATTCTGCTGTCGAAGCTGTCCTTCACCTTCATCTGGAAGTCCATGAAGCCGATGCTGTTCATGATGGTGTTCCTGTTCATTATGAACTGCTTTGTGATCCGTACCGGTGAGATACTGGTAACGGTAGGAAAGATCAGCATCTACTCCGGTGCGGTGATGCAGACGCTGTATATCATTGTCCGGCTGCTGCTGATGATCATGATTACGACCTGCCTGACTGCGACGACCAAGCCGTTGGATATGACCCTGGGCATTGAGGATCTTCTGAAGCCGGCCTCACGGATCGGTGTGCCCGGCCATGAAATCGCAATGCTCATCAGTATTGCACTGCGCTTTATTCCGGATCTCATCGAAGAAACAACGAGGATCATGAAGGCGCAGGAAAGCAGAGGCGTGGATATGAAGGAAGGCAGGTTCTCCGAGAAGATTTCGGCAATCCTGTCCTTGATTGTTCCGTTGTTCGTTTCGGCTTTCCAGCGCGCGGATGATCTGGCGAATGCGATGGAAGCCAGAGGATACGCTCCGGGAGAGAAACGTACACGGTACAAAGTGCTGAAGATGCGGGTGTGGGACTGGCTGACGGTGGTCGGAGCCAATGCGCTTCTTGCCGGCATGATCGTGATTGCGAGGTTCCTGTAATGCGGTACAAGTGTACAGTTGCCTATGAAGGCGCTGCGTACTGCGGCTGGCAGCGGCAGAAGAACGGACGTTCGGTACAGGGTGTGATTGAAGAGGCACTGGCCGGGATTTCCAATGAAGGAATCCGGATTGCCGGGGCGGGCAGAACGGATGCCGGGGTAAACGCTGCCGGGCAGGTGTTCCATTTTGACAGCCGGATGGAAATCTCTGCAGCGAAGTGGCGGGGAGCCATCAACAGCAGGCTTCCGGAGGATATCCGCGTGATCAACGTAGAGGCAGTGGATGATCTGTTCCATGCCCGCTACGGTGTTCGGCGCAAGCAGTATGACTACCGGATCCATACCGGAGGATACGATGTATTCAGCCGGAATACAGCCTACCAGTGCCCGTATCCAATCGTTGTGGAAAGGATGAAGGATGCGGCAGAAGTGTTCGTCGGCAGGCATGATTTTGCGGCGTTCTGTTCGAATTCCTTCGCTGAAACACCGGACCAGGTACGTACGGTGGAGGATATCCGCTTCCTTGAGGAGGGGAATCTGCTCACCATCTCCTATTCCGGTGCCGGGTTCCTGCGCTACATGGTGCGTATGATGACCGGCGCTCTGCTGGAGTGCGGAAGAGGCAGGCTGAGCAAGGAGGAGATCCGCAGTCTGCTGGAAGGGAAGTCCAAGGACACGATGCGCTGGAACGCACCGGCCTGCGGACTGACACTGGTGAAGATCGAGTACTTCAGCATTCTGGCTGCGGACAGGGATACCATGATCCGGGAAACTGTGCCGGAAGACAATGCACCGGAAGAATGCAGGTATGTCTTCCTGCAGAAGAAAACCCAGCAGGTGCTGGGCTGGATTGCGGACAATGGTGTGTGGACAGTGGCAGAGGAAGGAATGCCGTCTGCACAGGCGCTTCTGCCGGTACTGCGGCAGCATCATCCGGAAATGATTGTTATGATTGAAAATGAACACTGATCAGAATTCATTCGTGATCGTCAGCATGTTCATTTTTTTCATCTGGGTGATCTCTTTCCGGGAGAACTTCAGACGCTCCTTCAGCTGGTCATCATGGGGCAGCGGGTTCGGGCTTACAATGCACTTGAAAGCACAGGGGACGAGGTCGGTGGAACTGATGCCGCACAGCAGACCGTGCGTACCGTTGCGGTATTCCAGGGGATTGAAGATATACAGCAGGTCCTCCTCCAGGGCATTGTACTGGTTCTGCATGGAGAAGCGGATGAGCATATCACTGTAGGTCACGGTACCGGTGTAGTAGATTTCCGAGGTAAAGCCGTGGCTTGTTTTGATGTAGATGGTAAAGTCTGCCGGGCAGACCGTCTTTCCGGAATCATTGTCGATGTTGATGATGCCGTCCTTGATGTCCGCAAAACGCCCGTCTATGTAGTAGAAGTACAGCTTCTTCGCCTTGAAGAACGGACTGGTGCCGTGCAGGCTGCCGGCTGTACCGGTCTCTTTGCTGCGGCGGTAGTCAATCAGGCGCTCGGCAGGAACTTCCAGTACATCCGAGATTTCAAACAGGGTAGGGATGTCAATGGTAATTTCTCCCTTCTCGTATTTGGAAACGCAGGCTTTGGACTTGGATATGGCATCAGCGAGCTGCTGGATGCTCATGTTCTTGCTTTTGCGGATGGAACGGATCCGGCTGCCGACATAGTTGTTGATTTCCTGGTTCATAGAGTCTCCTGTATCTTTAAAATTGACAAATTTGATTGAACCTTGCATGGTTCTTTACTGATTGTTCATTATACACAATGATATTGGATGAAAATCAATTATTGATCATATTTTATATAATATTGTCAATTATAAATAGATTTCTATGGATTTGATACTGTCTGCAGGGGTTGCTACAATGCAGATATGTTTCTTTTTCAGGAGGAAAGACTATGACAGTAAAAGTATTCAAAAACGGTAAAATCATGGATGTCATCAACGGGAAGATCTTCGAAGCTTCCATCCTTGCAGAAGACGGCATCATCAAGGAGATCGGTGAGTTCGACATTCCGGAAGGGGCAGAGATCATTGACTTCGGCGGCAACTATGTCAGCCCGGGCCTGTTCAACTGCCACGTACATACCGTACTCGATACACCGGTCGACCAGGGCGGAAGACCGAAGATCGCAACAGCTACCGTCGAAGCCATCGAAAACTGCAGGAAGTACCTGCGCTCCGGTGTAACGTATGTCAGAGATGTCGGTGGATCCAACTTCATCGATATCGATGTCCGTGATGCGATCAATGCAGGAAAGATCGACGGACCGGAGATGGTGGTTTCCGGCAAGTGCATCTGCATGACCGGCGGCCATGGATGGACCGGCGGACGCGAAGCGGACGGACCGGATGATGCACGCAAGGCAGCCCGTGAGCAGCTCAGGGCCGGTGCGGACTGGATCAAGGTCATGGCGACCGGCGGTGTTATGACCAAGGGTGTGGAGCCGGGTTCTCCGCAGCTGACGGAAGACGAGCTCAGAGCAGCGATCGAAGAAGCGCACAAGGTCAATGCGAAGGCGGCGACACATGCCCAGGGAATGGTAGGCATCAAGAACGCTCTGCGTGCCGGTGTCGATTCCATCGAGCATGGCTTCTACATGGATGACTGGTGCTTCGACTGGATGAAGGAGCACGGCACAGTATACGTACCGACACTGGCAGCGATGTACTGGATCTTCGTGAACCCGGACAAAGTGCCGGACTTCGTGATCCGCAAAGTACGCGGTGCGTTCGAAGCGCACAAGAAGACGTTCTACAATGCCTACAAGGCAGGCGTCAAGATTGCTCTGGGCACGGATGCCGGTACACCGTTCAATCCGCATGATATGACTGCGTATGAGATGATTCTCATGAAGGAAGCGGGCATGGAACCGTGGGACTGCATCCGTACAGGTACGATCAACGCTGCGGAGCTGTGCGAAGTGGCAGCAGACCATGGCACGATCGAACCGGGCAAAAAGGCCAGCTTTACCGTATACGGCGGCAACCCGATCGAGGACATGCAGGCGGTCATGGACTGCAGGATGACTGTCATCGGCGGCGAAGTGAAGTTCGCAAAGTAATCAAAGGATACAAAAAGAAAAGAGGCTGGAATATGCTTCTTTTCTGTTGACTTGAAGCCCAAAGAAACATAGAATGATAGTCGGCAATTCATGCCAATGTAGCCCCGGAAAACTACATAAAATGGAGGAATTTGAGTTATATGCGTCAGACAACAATGGCCAAGCCGAGTGAAATCGTTCATCAGTGGTATGTCGTAGATGCGACAGACTGCACGCTCGGACGTCTTGCTACGAAAGTCGCAACGGTTCTGAGAGGCAAGCAGAAGCCGATCTATACACCGAATGTTGACTGCGGCGATTATGTAATCGTCGTCAATGCCGATAAGGTTAAGATCACCGGTGATCAGGATGAGAAGAAGTTCTACTTCAACCATTCCGGTTATCCGGGAGGACTGCGTGTACGCAGCACGAAGGAAATGCGTGAGAAGTATACAGTTGAGTGGGTCGAGAAGGCCATCAAGGGTATGCTGCCGCATAACAAGCTGGGTGATGTACAGCGCAGACATCTGTTCGTCTATGAAGGACCGGATCATCCGCACGCAGCGCAGAAGCCGGTTGAGCTGAAGGTGAAGTAAGGGAGAGAAACTATGCCGACAAAGAAGAAAGCAACAGTTACATATATGGGAACAGGGCGCCGCAAGAAGTCGACAGCCCGTGTCTTCATGACTCCCGGTACAGGTACCATTACCGTCAATGGTAAGACCCTGGAGGACTACCTTCCTCAGGCTACTCTGCGTATGATCGTCAACAGCCCGCTGGTCATTACAGAGACTGCCGGACAGTTTGACATCAAGATCAATGTAATCGGCGGCGGCTATACAGGCCAGGCCGGTGCAATGCGTCATGGTATTGCCCGTGCACTGCTGGAAGCCAGCGAAGATTACCGTCCTCTGCTCAAGAAGGCCGGCTTCCTCACACGTGATGCACGTATGAAGGAAAGAAAGAAGTACGGTCTGAAGGGTGCGAGACGTGCGCCTCAGTACAGCAAGCGTTAATCAAGCCACGCAGATGCTCAGAACCCTGGAAATCATGTATTTCCAGGGTTTTTCTTTACCGTGGACGATATAGCTGCTGTTCTGTTTATACAGTCTCTGCAGAACATTTTTTATGCATGGACCGGATTTTCTGTGAAAGGCTGAAAGGGCAGGCAGGAATGTACATTATTCTTGCAATTCTTCTATAATCGGAACATAATTTAGTAGTTAGAAGAAACTAACCCGCTTTCGCTATAGACCCTTTACATGGATATTCCAGAAGAACAGGGTACATGCTGGAATGAAGAATGCCGGACTATGAGTATTTGAGCGGATCGGGGCTGTCCCTCAACGGATTCCATGCTTTTCCGGACAAGGAGGCTGCTTACCGGGAAACGTACCGTGTGCTGAAGACAGGAGGAACCTTCTGCGGTTGCTTCTATGTGCAGGGCGGCCATAAGCGGACTGACTGGTTTATCAAGCACTTGTACCAGCCGAAAGGCTTCTTCACACCGCCTTATGAGACGGAAAAGAGCCTGCGCACCCGTCTTTCAGGACTGTACGAAGAGGCGGAAGTCACCTTGGTGGAAGGAATCGGCTGCTTCTGCTACCGGAAATAAAGGAGTTTCGGAACAGTGGGCAAAAAGCTTTCGGCAGGTCTCCAGGATCTGAAGCGAAAAGGATATCCCTTCACCTGCAGGATTTTCGAGGATATGGGACATGGCGGACTGATCGGTGAACATACAGAGCGGTTCACCGAAGAAGTCGAAAAGGCACACCGCAGGCTATCAGATAGAGACGGTATGTGAGGGGAAAGCAGTATATTGAAGAACAAACACGAATGGAAGAATACTCTCCCGGACCCAGTGTGATCCGCTGCCGGCACTTATGTATAATTGACCTGTCTGGCAGGAGTCTCTATCATTCAAGAGAACAGACCATCACCGGATGGTCTTTCTTTTTATTGACAGATAGGTACAGCGTGATAGTATGACAATTGTTGGATAACACGTGTTAGATAATAAGATGTACAGAAAGGTGGTGCTGTATGCCGAGATCAGTATTGTTCCGGAAGGAAGAGATTGTACAGGCTGCGCTGAGTGTTGCGCGAAGAAAAGGGATTGATGCTGTGACTGCCCGGGAGACAGCCAGGGAACTCGGGGTGTCGGTCGGCCCGATCTTCACCTGGTTTGACACGATGGAGCAGCTCAAAGCAGAAGTATATGCCATGGCAAAGGAATGCTACCGGGAATACATTGAGCGCGGACTGATGTCTCCGGTTCCGTTCCTGGGCGTCGGCCAGCAGTATATTCAGTTTGCCAGGGAAGAGCCGCAGCTGTACCGGCTGCTGTTCCTTACGCCGCCGGGTGATGCAGCAGGCGGAGCGATGGAAGCGCTGAAGTATTCCCAGGATCTGGTGAGGGAGTCCCTGATGCGCATCTACAACATGGATGCATACACCGCGGACTGCTATTTCCGGGATCTCTGGCTGGCAGCGTTCAGCTTTGCGACGATGATCGTTACGGATGACTGTCCCTATACGGATGAGGAGATGAGTGCCGTGTTGTCGGAGATCAGCCTCGCTGTCTGCAAAGCCTACAAAGAGATACCCGGTCTGCCGGAGGGAAACTACGACAAAGAGTCTGAATTCCGCAGGCTGGTGAAGAGGTAATGGTATGAGAAGAATGATTGCGTACTGCGGGCTGGACTGCGAGGCATGTGAAGCAAGGCTGGCTACGGTGAATGATGACAGTGCGCTGCGCAGGAAGGTCGCTGCGCTGTGGTCGGAGCTGAATCAGGCTGATATCACACCGGAGATGATCAACTGCACCGGCTGCCGTATGGAAGGCGTGAAGACACCGTTCTGCGAAGCGCTCTGTCCCATACACCGGTGTGCTCTGGAAAAGAAGTATGACACCTGCGGTGACTGTCCGGAGATGGAAAGCTGCAGGAAGATCGTTATGATCCACGGAAACAACCCGGATGCGCGTACACGATTGATGAATGATCCGGAGAGGCTGGTTGTAAGGACTCTGGAAGAAGGGGAAACAGAGGAAGCGCTGACCCTGGCCTGGGAGGTGTTCCAGGTATACGAAGCGCCGGTCTATACAGCTGAAGGCACAGAAGAATTCCGCAGATCCCTGAAGGATGAAGTGTTCCTGGCAGGCATCCGCTGGTACGGTGCGTTTGATGGTGAGCAGCTGGTCGGCATGGCGGCGATCCGCCCGGACAGGTGCCACATCTGCCTGTTCTTCGTGGATGGAAGATATCACAGAAGAGGCATCGGGACCCGGCTGTTCAAACGGATCCGGGAAGACTTCCCTGACCGGATGATTACCCTGAATTCTTCGCCTTACGGGCTGCCGTTCTACGAACATCTTGGCTTCACAGCGACCGGCAGGGAACAGACGGTTAACGGACTGCGCTTTACACCGATGGAATGCAGAGTTCCGGAAGGAGAGATCGGTATATGAAGTATACACAGAAATCCTTGGTTGTTTTTCTGGCTGCTGTGATCACAGCATCCCTTATTGTGGAGGGACTGTGGATTGCCGGCGGTCCGGGCTGGCTGATGCTGCTGCTGATGTGGATGCCGGGCGTTTCAGCGGTGATTGCGGTCATTGTTTCCATACGGGAGAAGAATGAAAAGCTGTCTGTCAAGGAACTGCTCTCTTCGCTGCATATAAAGAACAGCAGGATCGGATGGATCCTGCTGGGTGTGCTGATTCCGCTGGTCTATCTGCTGGTTCCCTACATGGTCTACTGGAAGATATATCCGGAGAACTTTGCCTATACGGGTGTACCTTTGAGCCTGGTACTGAAGGATATTCTGCCGGTAATGATCATCGGTGTATTTCTCAATACTGTATCGGCTGCCGGTGAAGAAATCGGCTGGCGGGGGTATCTGTTTCCCGCTGTACGTGAACGGAAAGGGCTGAAAAAGTCGTTGATCATTACCGGTCTTTTCTGGTGTGCATGGCATCTGCCGCTGCTGGTATTCGGAGGTTATATGGCAGGGGCGGCGGTCTGGTACAAAGTGCCTGCATTCATCCTGTGCATCCTGCCGGTCGGTATGATTGCCGGTCTGCTTACATACAGAAGCGGCAGTGTCTGGCCGGCGGTCTTTCTTCATGCTGCTCATAACAACTTCGACCAGGCGGTATTCGGCGTCATCACCAGAGGGGAAAACATGATGTACTATGTCAGCGAGACAGGCTGCCTCACAGTGTTCTGTGCCTGGGTGATTGCGCTGATCATGCTGAAGACGATGGGGAAAGAGAATTGACCTGGTACGCTGATGCATATGGAAACGGTATATACAAGCGATAGAAGAGTGTGGCGTAAGTATCTCGAAGACCATTTCCAGACATCCCGGGAGATCTGGCTCGTTTTTCCTATGAAGGAAAGCGGTGAGAAGAGCCTTTCCTACAATGATGCAGTGGAGGAAGCACTGTGTTTCGGGTGGATCGACAGTACCATAAAGCATATTGATGAACTGCACCGGGCACAGCGTTTTACACCCAGAAGACAAGGGAGCCCGTATTCCCGTCCCAACATTGAAAGGCTGATCCGGATGGAAGCGTGCGGTATGATCCATCCTGCTGTCAGGGACAGCATTCTCCCGGTAATCCGTACTCCGTTCGTATTTCCGGAGGATATCCTCGATGCACTGAAGCAGGACGATGAAGTATGGAAGAACTACCAGCGATTCTCCGATCCCTACAAGCGCATCCGGATTGCCTACATAGATGCTGCGAGAATGCGCCCGGAGGAATTCCGGAAACGGTTGAACAGTTTTATAGAGAAGACCCGCAGGAAGCGGCTGATCAAGGGCTACGGCGGGATTGACAAATACTACAGGCAAAGATGCGGAGAAGAGCGGAAGATGAATGGATTGACGTATATTACGCTGCGGGACTGCCCTGAGCTGATGGATGATGCGGCTGTGTGGTTCAGCAGAAAATGGGGCGTGCCGGAGGAAGCGTACAGAGCGTGCATGCGGGCTTACCTGAACAAGGAAACAGAATACGGCTGGTATCTGTGCCTGGACGGTAAGCGCATTGCCGGCGGTCTGGGCGTTATAGAAAATGATTTCCATGAGCGCAGGGATCTATCTCCGAACGTGTGCGCAGTGTATACAGAAGAAGCGTACAGGGGAAGGGGGATCGCCGGTGTACTGCTGGATACGGTAGTGGAGGATATGAGATCCAAAGGAATTACACCGCTCTATCTGGTCACGGATCACACAGGATTCTATGAACGCTACGGCTGGGAATTCTACTGTATGACAGGCAATGAAGACGGTCAGTCAAGGGTATATATCCACAGATGACAGGAGAAGTGCTATGAGTATCAGGATGATTGAACTGCCGGAAACAGCCGTTATAGGAAAAGCAGGGCTTTGCACAGAAGGCAACAACATCTCTGCACAGCTGTGGCAGCAGGCATCCGGCAGCTTCCATGAAGTGGCCGGTCTTGGCCTGAAGAAGGAAGATGGTTCCTATGCGGGATTCTGGGGTGCAATGAGCGATGAATCCATGAACTTCCTGCCGTGGGAAGAGGATTATACCAGAGGGTTGTATCTTGCAGGAACTGAAGTGTCTTTGGATGCAGAAGCCCCGGCCGGGTGGACCAAATGGATCCTTCCAGCAAGGAAATACCTGGTCATTGATGTATGCCCGGATACGTACAGTGCTGTGTTCCGCGGTGCACTGCAGCAGGTGATTCCCGAGATGAATCTGCGTCTGTGCGGTGCAGTCTGTGATTATACAGAACCCTCCACAGGGCAGAGCAGTCTGTATTTCCCGGTGGAAGAGGATCCTGGCAGAAAACAAATCAATTAAGAAAACAAGAAAGGACCATCCTATGGATGGCCCTTTTCCGTATTACAGCTGTGCCAGTTCATCTTCATCAAGAGAGACCAGGTCTTCCTCGGAATAGTCTGTATCCTTGCCGGACTCAATGAACCATTTGTCCTTTTCCAGGAACAGATTCCGGTACTGTCCCTGGATGAGCACCCGGTAGCAGATTCCTGCGCTGCCGGTCTGCGAGATCCGGTGCTCCCTGCGCAG
Organism: Solobacterium sp.; assembly: GCA_016291725.1. GTDB lineage: Bacteria > Bacillota_I > Bacilli_A > Erysipelotrichales > Erysipelotrichaceae > Bulleidia. The sequence continues at coordinate 1,891 of JAEEYJ010000160.1, read as the reverse complement.
GATCTTTTCAATGACGTACTCATCTTTGTTCCAGAGAATGCGCAAAGGTACCAATGACCCATCCTTCTTCCGTATTTCCAGCACATCTACATAGCGTTTGAACATGGTTTCTTCTCCGTTTCAAGCATAGCACGCACTGCCGGCAGTGCAGTACAGGATTCTGTTCAGCGTGATAAGATATACATATGAAGATACTGGCAGCCATGGATTCATTCAAGGGTACACTGTCTTCCCGGGAAGCCGGAAACGCGGTGAGGGAAGGCATTCTTTCAGTCTGTCCGGGGGCGGAGGTGACCGTCAGGGAACTGGCTGACGGGGGTGAAGGCACTGTAAAAGCACTGTACAGGGATTCTTCGGTATGGGTGCGGCGTACGGTGCAGGATCCGCTGGGACGTCCTGTGGAAGCGTCCTGGCTTGTGAACAATGGTACAGCCGTCATGGAATGCGCTTCTGCCATCGGCCTGTATCTCCTATCAGATGAAGAACGCAATCCGGAGAGAGCTTCTACATACGGGCTGGGGGAAATGATCCGGTACGCGGTGGAGGACGGCATCCGTTCGTTTGTGATCGGCATCGGGGGCAGCGCAACCAATGACTGCGGCGCCGGCATGCTGCGTGCGCTGGGCTGGCGCTTTCTGGACGAAGAAGGCAAGGAGACTGAGCCGTGCTGCACCGGTCTGCAGAGAACAATCGCTGTGGATGCTTCGCAGGTACTGCCTGCTCTGAAGGAATGCACCTTCCGCATTGCCTGCGATGTGAACAATCCGCTGTACGGTGAGCGGGGCGCCGCAGCTGTGTTCGGTCCCCAGAAAGGCGCAGATCCGGCGATGGTGGAGCGTATGGACCGTACACTGAAGCGCTTCGCTGAACTGATGTGCAGGTATGATCCCGGATGCAGTCCGGATGATCCCGGAAGCGGTGCCGCAGGCGGCCTTGGCTTCGCCTTCCGCACCTTCCTCCATGCAGAACTGGTGCCTGGAGCACAGCTGATCATGCAGGAATCCGGGATGGAAGATGAGATCAGAGAAGCGGATCTGATCATCACCGGAGAAGGCAGAATGGATGCACAGACCGGTATGGGCAAGGCGCCGGCGTCCCTGGCATTGCTGGCACGGAAATACGGCAGGCCGGTGATTGCGATCAACGGGAGTATGGCACCCGGTGCCGGGAGTGACCTGTTCGCAATGTGCCTGTCCACGGTGGACGAGCATACACCGCAGGAAGAGATCATGGATCCGGTCTGTGCGTACAGACGGCTGGCATCCACAACCGCGGGGATGATGCTTGCTTTTAGTGAACAAAACAGCCGTGGGAGTATATAATTAAGACAGATAGATTCATCTACCTGGAGGATAACAATATGAGTGTCAGTTTGCTTGACGTTGTCGGTCCTGTTATGATCGGACCTTCTTCGTCCCACACCGCTGGTGCTGCAAAGCTGGCAAAGACCGCACGCTTGATTTACAACGGCCAGTTCGACAGGGTCGAATTCGGTCTCGGCGGTTCCTTTGCCCAGACTTACCGCGGTCACTTTACAGATTATGCACTGGTTGCCGGTGCGCTCGGCATGAGTGAGGACGACGAGAATCTCTCACGCAGCTTCGATCTTGCCAAAGAGCAGGGAGTCAGTTTCCGGTTCTATCCGCGGGATATCCAGTCGGAGTACGAGAATACGGCCAGGATCACGTTCTACAACGGAGATACATCGTTCTATGTAGAAGGTGCTTCCCTGGGCGGCGGACGGATCCTTATCACCAGCATTAACGGCCTTGCCTGCGAAGTCTCCGCGACTACGCCGACGGTCATCGTCCAGCAGCGCGACGTAGCTGGCGTTGTCAGTGATGTGTCCACGATCCTGGCGCAGAACGGCATCAACATCGGCATTATGAAG
>JAEEYJ010000159.1 GCA_016291725.1 Solobacterium sp. | reverse complement strand
GATGTAACGGTCTGCCTGGACAAGGACGCGGCGAGCCTGCTGTAGAGCTTCAGCACAGTCTGTTCCGGAAGGAACAGGCTTTTTTATTCGCCCTGAGGCATGTTACATCATACTAAACAAAATGTTTAATATTACTATTGATTCCGTAAGGGAAGAATGTATAATGATTGTGGTTTAGCAATTACAATCGAATTGTTTAGTAAAGATAAACAGGAGGGCATGCAATGGATATCGGCAGAAGAGTCAGGGAACTCCGGACCCGCAATGGTCTGACGCTGGAAGAACTCGCTTCCAGGACGGAGCTGACCAAGGGGTATCTCTCCCAGCTGGAACGGAATCTCTCGGCACCGTCGATCCAGACACTGGAGGATCTGACGGAAGCACTGGGAACGACAATGTCGGAATTCTTTACGGAAGACGCGGAAGAGCAGATCGTCTTCGGCGCTAAGGATGCGTTTGTGGACGATGAAGAGGATATGTCCATCCACTGGATCGTGCCGAACGCGCAGAAGAACCGGATGGAGCCGATCATATTGTATCTGAAGCCCGGCGCACAGTCGAAGCGGGTGGATCCGCACGAAGGGGAAGAGTTCGGCTATGTACTGAGCGGCAGGCTGCTGCTGTACAGAGACGGAGATAAAAAAGGAATCCGGGTGCGCAGAGGGGAAAACTTCTGCATGAAGGGTGAGAAAGCGCACTGGTTGATGAATGATGGGGAGAGAGATGCAGCTGTGCTGTGGATCAGTACCCCGCCGGTATTCTAAGGAGAGGGAAATATGAAGAAACTGATTCAGGTAAAGAACGTAGTCAAAACGTTTGACAAGCAGGTTGTCCTCAAGGGCATCTCGCTGGATATTGAAGAAAATGAGTTCGTTACATTGCTGGGTCCGTCCGGCTGCGGCAAGACGACACTGCTGCGCATCATCGCCGGATTCCTGGATCCGGATGAAGGGCATGTCATTATGGACGGAGAGGATATTGCGAAGATTCCTGCCTACCAGCGTGATGTCAATACGGTGTTCCAGCACTATGCGCTCTTTCCGCATCTGAATGTCTATGAGAACATTGCGTTCGGTCTGAAGATCAAGAAGCAGCCGAAGGATATCATCGACCAGAAGGTCAGGCGTATGATCTCCCTGGTTGGTCTGGAAGGGTTCGAAAAGCGTGATGTGACCAGGCTGTCCGGCGGACAGCAGCAGCGTGTGGCCATTGCCAGAGCGCTGGTCAATGAACCGAAGGTCCTTCTGCTGGATGAATCCCTCAGCGCACTGGACAAGAACCTGCGGAAGGAAATGCAGCTGGAGCTGAAGCAGATCCAGAAGGAAGTCGGCATCACCTTCATATTCGTCACACATGACCAGGAAGAAGCCCTGACCATGAGCGACAAGATCGTCATCATGAAGGACGGTGAAATCGAACAGATCGGTACACCGACGGAAGTCTACAATGAACCGGTCAATGAATACTGTGCCCGTTTCGTCGGCGATTCCAACATCATCGACGGAATCATGAAGCGCGACCGTCTGGTCAGCTTCGATGACAATGACTACGAATGCGTCGACTACGGTTTCTCGGAGAACGAAGAAGTGGATATCATGCTCAGGCCGGAGGACATCAACATTACGGCCCGCAACAAGGGTCTGCTGAACGGTGAAGTCAAGAGTGTGCTCTTCAAGGGCATCCACAATGAAGTCATTGTCGAGACCAGTTCCGGTACCTCCAAGACCGTCATCATGCACGTCACGAAGAGCCACGATGTCAAGAACGAGGAAGCGCACGAAACCATCAGCGCGAAGAGTTTCTTCATGGATCCGGAGGATGTACCTACCCTCACAAGCAGTGAAGTCATCACCCGTGCCAATGCCCAGGCATGGACGGATGAAGAAGAAGAGATCTCCATCAGCAAGGTGGACTTCCATGTTAAGGAGGAAGAGGGTGTCTATGAGTGCACGCTCGCTACCGAGAAGGGTACGGAGATCACCATCAGCATCAACGTGGTCAAGCCGGCACTGATCGAGGACAAAGAGAACGAAGAGATCATCCAGGCATTCGATTTCTACCGCGATGCGGATGAAATCAAGGAATCCGTTGCATTGGATACAGATCTGATCCTCTGGGCGGATGCCTATGCCTGGAATACCGAAGATGACTCCCGGGTCGAGATCTGGGATGTCAAGTACGACTTCGATGATGAGAACATCACCGAAGGAGACTACCCGGTTACCTTCTCTACCCAGGGACGTGAGCTGAAGATTGAAACCACGATGCATATCCAGGAAGGCGAACGCATCGGTCTGTGGTGGAAGCCGGAAGACATTCACGTCATGAGAAAGATGAGGTAGGGGCATGAAATCCTTCAGCAAGATGGCCTATCCGTATGTTGTCTGGATGTGCATCATGATCATCATGCCGATGCTGATGCTCGTCCTGTACGCCTTTACGGTCAAGGGCAATGATATTCTTACCTTCCAGTTCACCCTGGAGAACTTCGCCCGTTTCTTCAACGATACGATCTTCCCCAGTGTGCTGTGGCGCAGCCTGAAGATGGCCTTCATCACAACCGGGCTGTGCATCCTGATCGGCTACCCCACAGCGTACATCTTCGCAAGAATGAAACCGAACAACCAGGCAGTCATGATCCTGCTGGTGACGCTGCCGATGTGGATCAATGTACTGGTGCGCACCTACGCCTGGAGAGGACTGCTCGGCTATGTAGACTTCAGCAGTGAAATGCGGGTCTATGTAGGCATGATCTACAACTTCCTGCCGTTCATGATCCTGGAGATCTATACTTCGCTTTCCAAGATCGACCCCAATCTGATCGTAGCGTCCCATGACCTTGGGGCCGATGACGGCGAGACCTTCCGGCGGGTCATCCTCCCGCTTTCTCTGCCGGGTGTAGTCAGCGGCATTACCCTGGTATTCCTGCCTGCGGTATCCAGCTTCTTCATTCCAAAGCTGCTCGGCGGCGGACAGTATGTTCTGATCGGAAACCTCATTGAAGACTACTTCATCACTTCCGGTGACTGGAACTTCGGCTCCGCGATCAGCCTGATCATGGCAATCATCATCCTGATCTCGATGTACGTCATGCGCAAGCTGGACAGAGGTGCCAAGGAGGCAATGGACTGATGGAACACAAGACAAAGATCCACGAGCGTGTATTTACAGCGCTGGTCCTGGCATTCTTCTATCTGCCGATCCTCTACGTTGTGCTCTTCAGCTTCAACAGTTCCAAATCGCTCAGCCGCTTTACGGGATTCTCCCTGCAGTGGTATGAGAAGATGTTCGCCGACCGGATGATCATGAGCGCCATCGGCTATACCGTACTGTGCGCTGTGATCGCAACATTCGTATCCACCATCGTCGGTACCGTAACGGCCATCGGCCTGTCCAAGAGCCGCCGTATCCTCAGGGAAACAGTGAACCAGGTCAACAACCTGCCGATGCTGAACCCGGATATCGTAACCGCCATCGGATTCATGCTGTTCTTCACGTCGCTGAAGATCAGGACCGGATTCACAACCATGGTCCTGGCACACATTGCCTTCTGCATTCCGTACGTAATCCTGTCGGTCATGCCAAAGCTGCGCACACTGGATCCGAACCTTGCGGAAGCAGCGCTGGATCTGGGATGCACACCGCTGGAAGCCCTGTGGAAGGTCATTCTACCGCAGATCCGTCCCGGAATCATCTCCGGCGCCCTGGTCGCGTTTACCATGTCGTTCGATGACTTCGTCATCTCGCTGTTTACGACCGGTCCCGGTGTATCCAATATCTCCATCTATGTCTACGGAGCTGTAAAGCGCGTCAATCCGACGATCAACGCACTCTCCGCCATCATCGTCTATGTAATCACGATCGTACTGATCGTTATGAATGTCGTTCCTATGATCAGGGAAAGAAAGGGAAAGAACAATGAAAAAGCAAACAATCTTTAAAGCAATGATGGCAGGCAGCCTGGGATTCCTGTGCGCCTGCGGCGGCGGCAGTACAGCAGAGGAGCAGTTCGATGCCAAGGAACTGTACGGCTGCAATGTCATCAATGTATACAATGCCGGCGAATATATCGGAGACGGTGTACTGACTGATTTCGAGAAGATCTACAATGCCCGCATCAATTATGATACCTTCGATTCCAATGAATCCATGTACACCAAGCTGCTCGGCGGCAGCGCCTACGATGTTCTGGTACCTTCCGACTACAGCATTGAGCGCCTGATCCAGGAAGGCATGCTGCAGAAGCTCGACAAGGACGCACTGGAGAACCTGGAACTGCTGGATACCATTGCGGTGGATATGCAGAAGGAATACGATCCGGAGCTTGCCTATGCCGTTCCGTACTTCAGAGGCAGTGTCGGTCTGGTCTACAACAAGACGAATGTCGATCCGGCTGTCATCGAAGAGAAGGGCTGGGACATCCTGCTGGATGAAACCTACAGAGGACGTGTCTTCATGTATGACTCCCAGCGCGATGCCTTCATGGTCGCCTTCAAAGCACTCGGCTACTCCATGAATACAGAGAATCCGGAAGAGATTGAAGCTGCCTACAACTGGCTGATCGAAATGGACAAGGCTGTAGAGCCTTCCTATGTCATGGATGAAGTCATCGACGCTATGATGAACGGAGAAAAGGACATCGCTCTGATGTACTCCGGCGATGCGGCCTACGTCTGCTCCGAGAACGAAGAGATGGCCTATCTTGAACCGTATCAGGGTACAAACATCTGGGAAGACGCAATGGTCATCCCGGCCAGCAGCCAGTGCCCGGGCCTCGCTCATGCTTTCGTCGACTATATCACAGGCTATGACGCAGCCTACGCCAACTCCGAGACCGTCGGCTACACGGCAGTCAACAAGCAGGTATTCGATGAGATGTCCACGGATGAGGAGCTCTACGGCGGTGTAGACGGCTATATCCCGCGTACAGGCTATGACAAGGATGAAGTATTCCACTTCAATGAAGTCCTGCGCCAGGAGCTTTCCGACCGCTGGAACAAGGTCAAGGCCGGTTCGAATTAAAGAGTTAAGGGGTGTCAAGCAAAAATGCTTGACACCTTTGTTTGTTTCTCTATAATGAATACTGTTCAGGAGGATAGAAATATGGCAGTAAAACTGAGACTGACAAGAATGGGTGCGAAGAAGGCACCGCGTTACCGTATCGTTGCGGCAGATTCCCGTACAGCAAGGGACGGCCGTTTCATTGAGATCGTCGGCTACTATGACCCGACCACAGAGCCGGAGACCGTAAAGGTCGACGCAGAAAAAGCACTGAAGTGGCTGAACAACGGCGCACAGCCTTCCGACACAGTACGCAACATTCTGTCCGGCCAGGGTGTAATGAAGCAGTTCCACGACGCAAAGGCAGCCGCAAAAGGAAAGAAGTAATCAATCATGGGACTCGATCAGGTACTCTATGATCTGGTAAGACCTATGGTGGATGAACCTGAGTCTTTGGAAGTCAGGCAGCTGAATGACAGCAGTGAACGTGAAATCGTTCTCTGCGTTTATGCAAAGGATGATGATATCGCCCGTCTGATCGGCCGCCGCGGTATGATGGCTTCGGCGCTGCGTCAGGTAATGGCAGTTGCGTCGCATGCTGAGGGGAAACGGATCTCCATAAAGTTCGAGAAGATCTGAGGGATGCACAAGCATCCTTTTTTCGGAGGTGAACATGGGCTATATAAGCATAGGCAGAATCATCAATACACATGGCCTCAAAGGAGAAGCGAAGATCGACTGCTGGTCTGACTTCCCCGAACAGCGCTTCGGAGGCAGCTATCCTGTATATGTCAAGGAAGGGGAGCAGTATGTACCGCTGTATCCGGTGCGCTTCCGTATGCACAAAGGGTTTCCCCTGGTTGTATTCCGCGGTCTGGAAAACATCAATCTGATCGAACCGTACCGGAACAAGGAACTGTTCGTGGATGAGGAAGACAGGGAAGAACTGGATGACGGGGAATTCTATATGGATGATCTGATCGGCATGAAGGTCTACGATGAAGACCGGGTGCTGATCGGTACGGTCATTGCGGTAGAGGAGACAAACGGAGCGAACAACTACCTCAGAGTGGAGAGGGAAGGCCGGAAGGACGCACTGATTCCCTGGGTGGACCGTTTCATCGTTGATGTAGACCCTGAGGCGATGATCATCGTCATTCATGTGATTGAGGGACTGCTATGAAATTCAGCATACTGACCCTTTTTCCGGAGATGTTCCGTGATTTCACCGGTACATCGATCGTAGGCAGGTCCATTGCGGCCGGTACAGCGGAAGTGGAAACCGTTCAGATCCGGGACTTTGCCAATGATAACTACAAGCACGTGGACGATACACCGTTCGGGGGAGGCGCGGGCATGGTCATGAAATGCCAGCCGGTGCTGGACGCTCTGAACAGTGTGCGTACACCGTCTTCCCATGTTGTCATGCTCGCAGCATTCGGAAAGCCCTATGATCAGTCCATTGCGCACCGGTTTGCCGGTATGGATCATCTGATCCTTCTGTGCGGTCATTACGAGGGCATGGACGCAAGGATCGAGGCATCCGTGGATGAAGTCATCTCCATCGGTGACTATGTACTCACAGGCGGTGAACTGGGCGCTATGGTGATCTGTGATTCCGTCATCCGTCTGCTGGACGGAGTGATCCGGGCAGAAAGCACGGACGAAGAAAGCTTCGAGAACGGTCTGCTGGAATATCCCCAGTACACCAAGCCGGCAGAATATGAGGGCATGAAAGTGCCTGAGGTCCTGCTGTCGGGCAACCACGAAAAGATCCGCCAGTGGCGTCTGGTACAGTCTCTGGTCAGAACCAGGGAAATCCGGCCGGATCTGTTTGACCGCCATGAACTGAGTGAAGAGGAAAGAAAACTGCTTCGGAAATACGATGAAGAGCATTCATGATACAATGACTGCGGGAGAATGAGAATGGCCGGCAATGACGCAATCCGCATACAGATAACCCAGCGGTCCGTATTCGCAAAAAGACTGCCTCTGGAGGTGATTCTGGGTGATCACCTGCTTTACGGCTGCTTTTCCGGGCAGCGTCTGAAGCGGGGTGTGCGTGATCCGCGCTACTTCGTCGCCTATGATCCTGAGCGGATCGGGAGGGGAATCCGGGTTCTGTGGAATGAACAGGAATACCGGGATGTGATCCTGGAACTGCCGCTGCCCTGTGCGCAGGAGGAAATCGAGGACCTGTTCGCAATGACGGAACGGATCCGGCGGATGTGGACAGGTGCCGTAGAGATTAATAAGAAGCCGGTGGCTGTCAATCATCTGGACAATGTAAAGACCAACCTGATCACCGTCAATCTGCGCCTGCTGCATACCGTGATGCGCGGCATTCTCAACGATGGCGGCTGGGTTTCGCTTTCCTGTGCCATGCACCGCCTGATTGTAGGCCCTGCAGAGGCAGATGAAATGTGGGCGGGCATCTATACCGACAAATACCGTGACTGGCTCCACAGCCGCCAGAACCGGCCGGTATACATCCCTGTACCGAAGCTTTACCTCGAACAGGAGACCGACCGTCAGATCGGCTTCGTAACCCTTCCTTCGGAAGTGTCCGTCGTGTGGACGGACAGCACGGAAGGACTGATGCGCTTCATGGAGCAAAGCGGAGCCGAAGTAGATGAATGGAAATGCGCACTGTACGATACCGGAGAGAAGCGGATGATCGGAACAGTGGACTACAACGAAGTGCTGAACAGAATCCCGAAGCGGGACAAGGAATACTTTGACTGCGGCAGAACACTGATCCGGACGCTGGATAGAAGCGAACTGGACGCTCTCGCTGCAGCCGGGCGGAAGGAATCATGAAACAGACCGGGGAACCGGTCTTTTTGCAGAGAAAGGATGCAGTACAGCATCGTACGGAAAACAAGGGGATACAGAAGATTCCGGAGAATAACCATAGTACAGGATGATGTACAGCAGATGAACCGCAGCATGCTATCATCCTGCCCGAGGTGAAGCGTATGACAGTATCCAGGATCGATGAAAACAGGAATCTTTCCATCCATGCCCGGGAGATCCGGACAGAGATCGACACACTTCTGCAGCAGGTCACAACATTGAATGAAGAAGAGAAGAAACGGCTGCGGGAGTGCTATGTACAGAGGAACACAGTGTATTCCACAGCAGTCAAACTGAACCGTTCTGAACGGGAGATCTCCCTGTGGTATTTCTACATCAGCAGTGCACTGGCACGAAATGCCTTGAAGGAACTGGTCTGAAACAATGTATAATGTCTTCGTATGCGCAGCGAAGACAGAGAAGTCAGAATCCTGCATCTGCTGAAGGAAGCGCCGGAAGCCAGAGGAACAGCCGTTGTCATCGATGTGTTCCGGGCCTTTACGGTAGAAGGCTTTCTTCTGGCAGGGAATGCCGCAAAGGTCATCCCGGTGGCGGAAGAGGAGAAAGCACGGTCCTGTCCGGACGCGGTCAGGATCGGCGAGCGCAGAGGGTACAGGCTGCCCGGCTTCGACTACGGGAACTCTCCGTCCGCTGTACAGCATGTGGACTTCAGCGGAAAGACAGTCGTCCATACTACCAGTGCCGGCACCCAGGGAATCGCTGCGTGCATGCCGTACGCGGAAGAAGTGCTTGCGGCAGCGCTGACGAACGCCAGGGCAACCGCAGAGTATATCGTCCGCAGCGGTGCACAGACGGTATCGTTGCTGGCAATGGGGCTGATGGGCGAAAGGGATACCGAAGAGGATCTGCTCTGCGCGCGGTATATCCGGGCGCTGATCCTCGGTGAGGATACCGAAGAGATCCTGGCGGAGGTGCCGTCCCTGAGATATACGGAGGGCAGGAAATTCTTTGATCCGCTGCAGCAGGACCGCTTTCCGCAGGCGGATTTCGGACTGTGCATTGACACAGACCGGTTTCCTTTTGCAATGAAGGTAATCCGCGACGGGGATGAATACAGAACGGTGAGGATAGATCTATGACGAAGAAATACTTCTTTTTCGATATTGACGGAACATTGACGGATCTGCGTGACGGATCGGTACCGGGGTCTGCCGGAAAAGCACTGGATCTGCTCCGCTCGGCCGGCCATTTTGTCTGTGCCGCAACCGGCAGGCAGAACTATAAAGCGCACGGAATCATGGACCGCCTGGATATGGATTACGGTGTCGTGTCCGGCGGCGGCGGTCTGGTGATCAAGGGAGAACTGGGTGATTATATGCCCCTCGATCCGGAACGTGTCCGTCTGATCCTGGAGAAGTGCGATGAATTCGGCATCGGCTATCTGCTGGCCCGTGATGACAGTGAAAAGGTCTATATGAAGGACTGCCGGTTCATTGAGCAGGCCGGAGAGCGCCAGGAGACCACAACCTATGTCTATGACCCGGAAATGGGCTATGAACCCGGTCCGGTATTCAAGATCTATCTTCCGCTTGATGAAAGAACCATGCCGCTGATGTCACCGTACTTCGGAGAACTCGGCTGCCTGCTGATGGCAGGCGGGTACTATGTCCTGGAGATCGACCGCAAGAAGGATGGGATCCTTCGCATGCTGGAGAAGGTGGGCGGAACCCCGGAGGACACCGTCGTATTCGGTGACGGGAAAAATGATCTGGACATGTTCACAGGTCCCTGGATGAGCATTGCGATGGGCAATGCCCCCGAAGAACTGAAGGAACGTGCGGACTATATTACAGATGAAAGCTACAATGACGGTATATGGAATGCCTGCGTGCATTTCGGGTGGATTGCGGATGAACAATGATAAGCTCAGACAGCTCTTCACATTCCTGGCAACCCAGGAGTCCATGGAAGCGTATGCCGGAACAGAGAAGGGAAAGCGGCTGATTGCCGGTGCTGTTCCGGAGGCAGAGACCATGTTCGGCTACGAGCAGAACAGTCCCTGGCATGAATATGAACTCTGGACCCATACCGCCAAGGTTGTGGACGGAATCGACAAGCGGCTGAACAAGGAGCTCTATGAAAAACTTCGCATCGCAGCGTTTTTCCATGATATCGGCAAGCCTGATACGGCCATGCCCAAGAAAACAACGGACGGCTCCAAGCACTATTCCTTTCCCGGGCACGCGGACCGGTCTGCTTTGATCGCCGAGCCGTACCTGAGGGAAATGCTGCAGGATCCTGCGGCTGTGGAAGAAATCATGTTCTATATCGCGGCCCATGATCTGTTTCTGAACCTGCGTGATGATGAGAAGGAGGCCAAACGCCTGCAGATCAACGCCGGGAACATCCAGCGGCTGATGAAGCGCATGAAGGAACTGTATCCTGAAATGCCGTGCCGTCCGGTTGACTTTTTCCGGATGATGTATCTCAGCCAGTCGGATGCGGCCGCCCACAAGAAGATTGTCTATGAACCGGACGGTACGGTGAAGGATACCCGCAGGGATATGGTCCACCGCACCCGGATGATCCGCAGAATCATCAAGGAGGAACTGATGTGAAGCTCCTGATCATCAATCCCGGTTCGACTTCAACCAAGATCAGCCTTTACGACGAAGACACAGTACTGCTGGAAAAAAGCATTTTCCATGACGCACCTGAACTTCTGGTATATCCAACGGTCAATGATCAGATTCCCTTCCGGATGTCTGTGATGGAACAGGCTCTGGCAGAGGACGGCTTCTCCTTCCGCGATGTTGATGTGTTTGTGGGAAGGGGAGGCAGTGCCGTCCCCTGCAGCTCCGGCGTCATGACCATCAATGAAAAGCTGTACGCTGACACACGGGACGCCGTCGGCGGCAGCGAGCATCCGGCTAAGCTCGGTGTGATGATGGCGTATGAGCTGGGAAAGCAGTACGGAAAGCCGGCATATACACTGAATCCGACCAACGTCGATGAGCTGATCGAGGAAGCCCGGCT
>JAEEYJ010000022.1 GCA_016291725.1 Solobacterium sp. | reverse complement strand
GGTACAGTACTCATAGTGCTTTCCCTCCGCTCAGTTCCGACAGAAAAGCCCAGTAGGCTTCTGCACATCGGATCCGGTCATACGCTTCCCGGACCAGACGGGCGCTTTCCTGAAGCTCATCCTCTGACGGTGGATTCTTCAAGGCGTCCAGCATGGCTTCGGCAAGCGTTTCTGCGTCCGTCGCCGGCCTGTAGTACCTTCCCCTGCCCATGGTGACTTCCTTCTGGGCACTGTTGTCCGCAGTGAGCACCGGTATGCCGGCACCCATCATTTCCACAGCCGTCATGCCGAAGCCTTCAAATGTAGACGGATTCACATAGAGTGCGGTATCACGGATATACTCCTGCATGTCCTCTACAAAGCCGGTGAACAGGACCCGGTCCTGCAGGCTGTGCTGCTCGATGCATGCCCGGATGGGGTCCATGTTCTCCGGCGGTTTCCCGATACAGACAAGACGATGCGGTATGCGGTCCGCAATCCCGGCAAACGCCCGGACCAGCGTCAATGTATTCTTGTGGCCGTGCTGGACATTGATGGCTGTGATGCTTGTTTCCCTGCCGGCACGCGGCCGGACCGGTCCATGGAACACCACAGGATCGTAGATGCGCTGTATCTTTCCCCTGGCAAACGGTACATACTTTTCCATTACGCTCCGGTCATAGTCGGAGATCGCAACGATCCGGTCGCGGTTGATGAAATCCAGGAGGATCTTGATCCGGTCCTTGGGCAGCCAGCGGGGACGCAGCTTCAGCCAGGAACCGTACAGGGCCGGTATGAGGTACTGTACGTCATGTTCTATGGATACCGTAGGCACCGGATACTTTGTACGGGGTGTGAACTTGTTCGTGAACAGCAGGACATCAATCCCTTCTTCCTGGATGATTCTGCAGAGATCCCGCTTCCAGTATGCATGGGAAAGCCCTTCTTCCGTGGCTTCTATGGTACGGATGGTGACCTTTTCGTTGAAGCCGCGCAGTCTGGGAATCAGCTCCTCCCGGCAGATCCAGACCATTTCATCCGTATGGCCGAGCATAGTAAAGCCCTGGATCAGATAGTAGGCCACCTGGTCCTTTCCGCCCCCATGGACGGCTTCGAATGAACATAGATCAATGCCAAGCTTCATAGGTTACTGTGCAATGCGTTCAGGTTTTCTGATATAGTCATTATACACATGATTGCAGTAGACTTTACATTCCTGGATACGATTGAATACGAACAGAAGACGCTTCTGAAATCCTTCTGCATTTTCACCGGCGTTCTGCTGGATGCGTTCGCTGATGCGGGGATGGCGAACCGGTTCCGCATCTGCTGTACAAGCGGGCAGCAGGATTATCTGAAGGAACGGTTTCCGGACTGCGAAGTCGTCGCTGTCAACCGGATCCTGCGGCTGAGCGCGCCTCTGCTCGGTGCAGAGCGCAGCCTGAGATGGTTCAGGCGGCTGAACCGGAGAACAGCCCTTTTCTTCCGTACACAGGCGCTGAGGGATGTGGACTGCATCTGGTTTCCCTACGGACTGCCGGAGTTCTTCTGGAAGGCGGCACAGGGCAGGAACTACATCCTGACCATCCATGATCTGATGATCTACCACAATGACGTCAAGGAACCGGCAGATGCGGCGGAGTTCCAGGCTATGATGAACCGGGCTGCAGCGATTGCAGGTGTATCGGAGATGACGTGCCGGGATATCAAGGACTCCTTCCCGGATACAGACCCGGTCTATATACCTAATCCTTTCCTGATACCGGCGCATACTGTACCGGATCCGGAGCGTACGCCGTATATCCTCAGCATCAACGGCTACGGGGAGCACAAGAACCAGATGACTCTGCTGAAAGCCTTCGCCCGCATTGCCCGACAGACGCCCTGCCGGCTGGTATTCTGCGGCGGCTGGCAGGATCCCGACTATGTAGAGAAAATGCGGGTATTCATCCGGGAGAATCAGCTGGAGGAGCGGGTTGATCTGATCATCCGGGCAAAGGAAGAAGAAGTGAACGATCTTCTGAAGAACTGTACTTTGTTTGTCAGTTCTTCCCGTGCAGAAGGCTTCGGGCGTACACCGATCGAAGCTGCTCTGTACGGAAAGAGCGTCATTGTACCGGAGATCCATCCGTTTACCGATACCACCCACGGCCTGGTCCACTACTACAAGGATCCCATGGATGACCGGGAACTGGCAGGCTGTATCCTGGATGTACTGGAACACCCGGACCCGCAGGAGAAGCTGATGAACATCCGGGATGCTTTTGAACAGGAATACAGTGCCGCGCACTGTGCAGAACAGTATACCGCACTGTTCAGGAAGGTGACCGGATGAGAATCGCACCGAAGAAGCTGTACCTGCATTCCCGCAGGATACTGATTGAAGCCTTGCGGAAACCGGATATACGTAAACTGGAGCCTGGATTCCTTTGTTTTGGATATCCGGAGTTCCCGACCGGACTGGGTGAGTCCTTCCGGGGCATGATAAAGTCCATGGATGCGGCAGGGCTGCCGTACCAGGTGATGGACTTCGACCATATGCCGCCCAATGCAGAGCCCTACGGCATCAATGTCATCTTCTGCAACGGCTACGATTGTATGAGCGCTGTAGAACGCATCCCGATACAGCTGTGGCTCTCCCGGTACAATATCAGCCACTGGGTATGGGAACTGGAGGATGTTCCCGTATCCTGGTACAAATACCTGGATCTGTTCGACGAATTCTGGACGCCGTCATCCTTCTCAGCGGAAGCACTGCGGAGAATCACGGACAAGCCGGTGATTGTTATATCGGATATCCCCGATGTTGACCGGGAAAAGGTATACAGCCGGGAGGATTTCGGTATTCCCCGGGACCGGTTTGTATTCCTGACAATGTATGATTCCAATTCACTGTATACCCGGAAGAATCCGATGGCGGCGATCAAAGCGTTCCGGAATGCCTTCGGTGAGGACAGGAACGGTCCGCTTCTGATTGTAAAAGTGACCCATAGCAGAGAACCGGAGCTTGCAATGCTCAAGGATCTGGCCGGAGATGCCGATGTTCGTTTTCTCCTTCAGGAACAGACCAGAGATGAAGTACGGTCCTTGATCGATTGTACGGATGTATATGTATCCCTGCACAGAGCGGAAGGATTCGGGCTGGTTCCAGCAGAAGCGATGAAGCTGGGGAAACCGGTCATTGCGACAGGCTGGTCCGGCAATACCGATTATATGAACGAAGCCAATGCCTGCCCTGTGGGCTATACCTTGATTCCTGTTGAAGACTCGTTCCACTTCTTCCAGGAAGGCCGCTGGGCAGAAGCGGA
Organism: Solobacterium sp.; assembly: GCA_016291725.1. Lineage (GTDB taxonomy): Bacteria > Bacillota_I > Bacilli_A > Erysipelotrichales > Erysipelotrichaceae > Bulleidia. The sequence continues at coordinate 9,365 of JAEEYJ010000022.1, read as the reverse complement.
TACAGCGCAGGCTGCAGTGTATATGAAACGTCTGTATACAGATCCAGTCTACTACCGTTCCATCGCTGAATCGGCGAAGGCAAGCATGGAAACCGGGTTCTCCTATGCATCCTGCGGTGCAGTGATCAAGGAACGCTATCAATCTCTGAAAGGAAGGTTCCGTTCATGAAAATACTGGAGGTTGCCCTCTTTCCGCCCGGAAACATATCCGGCGGCGGGATTGTCGTCATGCAGTCCGTACAGTCCATGGCATCCTTTGCGGATGTGGATATTGTGAGCAGCGAGCCTGTTGTGGACTCCCTCCCCGCCAACGTACGTGTCCTGGGCTGTCTGACACATGCACACTTTTCCCTGCGGCGGCTGGCCGTTCTGCTGCTGCGGAGAAGGTATAACGGGTTTGTTGCGTCCATGGATGCGTTTGAAAAAACGACGGACCTGAGCGGCTATGATCTGTTCCATATAGAAAGCAGCAGTTCACCGATCGGCGTTGACACCGCTGTACGGCTGGGAAAGCCGATGATCATCCGGCTGCACAACATTGAGAGAGACTCCTCCTACAACAATATGAAGCAGGATGATCGTCCGCTGAAAAAGCTGAAGCGGTTCTTCACGTTCTATCTGCCGGAATCTACCTGTGAAAAAAGGATTCTGTCCATGAGGGAGAATGTTCTGTTTGCCTTCCTGAACGAACGTGATGTGCAGCGGGCTATGGAGCTCTATCACGTGAACCCGGATCAGTGCGTCATCATTCCGGTCTGTGTTCCGGAACGGGAGGTGGATCTGTCGGAAAAGGATTCCGCAGAGCCCTTCAGTATTCTGTTCACCGGCTCTTTCTGGTATTACCCGAACAAGGAAGGCCTGCTCTGGTTCATTGAACATGTATGGGTTCCTTTCCGCAAAGAAATGCCGGAAAGGAACTGCCGGCTCATCCTGGCCGGCCGGAACCCGGACGAAGAACTGCGGGAAATGTGCCGCCGGAACCATGTTGAACTGGTGGATTCCCCTGCTGATCTGAGTCCGTACTTCCAGGAAGCGGATCTCTGCGTTGCTCCGCTGCTGCACGGCACCGGGATGAAAGTCAAGGTCGCGGAAGCCCTGTCCTGGGGCATTCCTGTACTCGGGACGGAAGAAGCCCTGATCGGCTATCCGGCAGACAATGACTGTATTATGCAGGCAGATATAGCCGAAGCATTCATCGATGCACTGAAGAAGCTGACTGCCTCCCGGCTGAGTCCCGAAAAGAAGCAGCGGGCACTGGAAATCTGGCGGACCCGGTTCAGTCCGGAGAAAAGCACTGAACTGTACCGGGAAGCGGTGGATCGTCTGCTGAATAAAAAGACCTTCTGATCCAGAAGGTCTTTATTGTTTATGCATCAGCCTGTACTGCTCTTCCACATCCTGCAGGATCTCCCGGGAAACATCTTCCCGGAATACCGTAACATAGCCGTGCAGGGAGCGTGCTTTGGTGCTGAGCAGGCGGGAGCGGGCACTGATGTAGGTGCGGCAGGCATACTTGGCGTTCTTCGCTTCCTGGATCATGTTCTGCGCTGCACTGTTGCCGTCCAGCGCGACCATGATGGAAGGACGCCGTTTGAAGATTTCATAGGCCAGGCTCTTGTACATGCCCATAGCGGATGTTTCCAGGCAGATACGGTATTTCAGCTCTGCGTCCAGCAGCCGCTTTTTCTCCCGGGCATTGATCAGGGAAGGGACAAACGCATATACCATGTATTTCCCCTGGTTCCTTTCCAGGAGATACTGTTCATATCCGCTCAGGCGGTGTCCGATGACAAAGAACATGTGTTCGGGATTGCCTTCTTCGATCAGCCGGTCTATCAGCGTGCAGTCTTCCGGACGGATCCGGGTGCTGCGCCGGTCTTTGTTGAAGCTGCCGCCGACCAGAACAACCGGGATCCTGTCCGCAGGCATCTGGGCGATCTTCTCCTTCAGTACAGCAGAACCATCATACTTCCGCTCCCCGGCAGGAAGCGGTAGTATGCCCGTGTCTTCTTCCGGGATTCTGCTCCTGAGGAATGAGAGGACATCCATGCCGCTGCGCAGGGCATCGAAGCGCTCCTGCTTCTCCCGGAATCCTTTCAGGCTGTCCGCAACCACCCGGTCTTCCGCGCGGCGCATGGACAGCAGTTCCTCTCTGGTCAGCCCCAGCATCTTTTCCAGGCAAAGCTGTTCATCGATGGAGTCCGTACCGTACAATGCACCGCCGTCCGTACCCTGCACACACTGGATGCCGGCCGCAATGTACTGCTTCAGCGGATGTTTGTCCAGGGTGGTGAGATTGTTCAGACGGACATTGGAGGTAATCTGGAATTCCAGTACGACATTGTTTTCCTGGATATCCTTGAGCAGCTTCCGGCCTTTGGCGGAATTCAGGTTGGCAGTATACAGACCATGGCCGATCCGCATGCGCGGCATGGGCTGACCCGGTGCCAGGGCTTCCTTTACACAGCGGACGCTGTTGTGTACATTGTCCCGCAGGCTGTCATTCTCTCCTGCGTGGATCCGTACAACAAACGAAGGATCCTCTGCCGCAATCCGTACGATTTCACTGATGACCGGACGGAGATCGAGGATATCATTCATCTCTTCTCCCACAATGTCCGAACCGGCTACATAGGGATCACAGGAAACCGCCTGCAGTACCTGCAGGTTCTCCCGGGCATAATCACTCTCAATGCGGTCCTTAATGATGGTCAGGGGTATTCTGCGCATCGCGGCAAGGAAGCGCAGGACAACACCGGTTTCCGCTGTGACGGACGGCATGACCCGGTGCACCTGGGCGAGCATCTGTGCCGCACCTTCCCTTTTCACCAGGGTTGTGTCCGAGATCTCTGCATAGGAAATCCCGTGCCGGCGGAATTCCCGGGCTGTCCAGAGCAGTTTGTCTTCAAACAGAGTATTGGGTCCGTAGACAGGGTGTCTGCGGTCTTCTGCCATCCGGTGGAGGATACGGACGATATCCGGATCGGGAATCCCGTCCACGGACGGCATCTTCCCCTCCTCATCGACCGTTATCCCTTTTGTGAACACATACCGGTAGAGATATACCTTCTCCAGGTTGGTGAATACGGCCTGCCCGTCCTTCATGACGGCCAGGGAGGCACGGATCCGGGGGATGTTCCAGGCTGCGTTCTGCAGGTTGTTCAGAATCAGATCCGCAAAGCTGATGTATGTATTGTCATCGATCTTCCGTTCGAGGTATCTCCCGCTGAGTCCGGAATCCCGGAACTGTTCCGCTGTTTTCTGCCTGCGCTCTTCCAGCAGCTTCTGCTGTGCTTCCGTACAGCGCAGCTCCAGTTTCTTGATGTAGTAAAGCGGATAGCGGATCCGGTGATGAATGCCCAGGGCGATGAGTATGTCGGCCGGCAGGTTGGCGTTCATATGGGTATGCAGGTCACTGTGGAACTTGTACTCATCCAGGATATAGGTCTTGACGACGGTCTTTTCGAAGGGCAGTTCATACTCCTTGGACTGGCTCATCAGGGTCTTGGAGATGGACGGAACGGAGGCTTTCAGCTCTACCGTACCGTCCGGCCAGATATTGGCTGTCTTGGTATTGTTCAGACGGAAGATGTAGACCCTGCGGTTGTAGGCGTCGATATAGCAGGGGACGGTTCCCCGGATTACTTTCAGGCCGTGGCCGTCCGTAGACAGCGGGAGACGGCACATCCTGGCAAAATTGGTGATCAGATTGCCTGTGCCATGGTTCGGTGTGGATAGTACGTACGAAAGCACACCATCCGTCATATCCATGTCCATGATGATGTCTTTTTCCTTGTCCAGATAGAACCTGCCGAAGTATGCCATACCGACCTCCCGGATATTGTGTTACATCATATCACAAACCATCATCATACGGATACTGCTTGACCTGCAGGGCACTGGATAAGTTATCATATACTCAGAAGCATCACCCGCTCTGAAGAGCAGAAAAGGAGGCCACGAATGGCAGACGGAAGAAAGTATATTCCTGCAGAGGAAAGAACCGGCAACGAATCCATCGTCTATTTCACCAGGGACATTTCCCCGGAAGGCATCATGAAAGCCTATGAGAAAGTCTACGCAAACATGACCGGCAAGGTTGCGGTCAAGCTGCATACCGGTGAACCGCACGGTCCCAACTTCACACCTGCATCCTGGGTACAGAAGGTCCTGGATACCGAAGAGACACTGAAGGACGCTGTGATTGTCGAAACCAATACATTCTACACAGGCGACCGCTATACTACTGAACAGCACAGGAAGACCCTGGAGATCAACGGATGGACCTTCCGTCCGGTGGATATCATGGACGAAGACGGAACTGTCGATCTGCCGGTCAAGGGCGGCAAGTGGTTCGACCATATGACCCATGGCTCTCATATGACCGATTATGATTCCATGTTCGTACTGACCCACTTCAAGGGCCACACCATGGGCGGCTTCGGCGGTTCCAACAAGAACATCGGCATCGGCTGCGCGGACGGACGCATCGGCAAAGGCATGATCCACGCCAAGGACGGCAATGACTGGGGTGTTGTGGAAGAGGAACTGATGGAGAAGATCACGGAATCCACCAAAGCAACGATCGACTTCTTCGGCAAAAACATTACCTACGTCAACGTCATGCGCAACATGTCGGTATCCTGCGACTGTGAGGGCGTTGCGGCGGCACCGGTTGTGACCCCGAACGTCGGCATCCTGGCATCCACCGATATCTGCGCCATCGATACGGCAAGCGTTGATCTGATCTATGCCATGTGCGAGGAAGACCACCATGATCTGGTGGAGCGCATTGAGACAAGGCACGGCCACAGGCAGCTGTCCTATATGTATGAGCTCGGGATGGGCAACATGAAGTACATCCTGATCGATCTGGACAATGAGGAGGCACGCATTACACCGAAAAAGGCAGTGGAAGGCGTCAAGCCGTTCAAACTCATAAAATAATCCAGAAGCCTGTACAGAAACAAAGGTCTGACCCTTACCGGCCAGACCTGTTTTTGTGTTTCAGCCGATTGTCAGTCCTCGGGCATACGGACTGCAGATCCACCTTCAGGCCTTTGATTTCTACAGTGATGGATCTCAAGGCATTGCCGCAGCCAGGCCAGCGCAGAGCCGGCTTGGTTTTTGTGAATAACAGACTGCTTCTGAAGTGAATGAATAGGTTCCCGGCATTTGATGCCCTTCCGATAATCCCGTTAACCTATGAATCGTTTTTGCACATGGGCCGGCAATGCTTTTCCGTATGATTCAGATCGCTGCACAGACTCACACAAATCCCAGGAACCATACCATCTCTCCCAGAACGAAGTGCGGAATGCACAGACCCCAGATACTGTTCTGCTTCCGGTAGAGAACCCCGAATATCGACAGCAGTGCCGTCGCAGCGATCATGTACATGAATCCACGGTGAATGTGCAGTGCACCGAACAGCAAAGAAGAAACGATGATTGCCGCAGCTTCACTGTACTTCCCGACAAAGATACGCCGAAGGTTCTCATGGATGACACCCCGCGACAGGAATTCCTGCAGGACCACCGTCAAGGGATAGGTATAGTCGGACCAGTTGGCCCTGCTCCAGTCCCAGAAGGGAGCACCCTGTGCAAAGAAACCCGGTGAAACACGCAGGATCAGATACTTGGCTCCGAACAGCATCACTGCGAATATGGCTGTAAACAGGCAGTCTGTTTTCACTGCTTTGGAAATCCCTTTGTACTTCAGACCCATTTCATCGAAGGAGAAATGTGTATAGCGGCGGACATAGAAGAACATGACCAGAGATATGACATGAATGAACTGCGTCATGACTTCCTGGGGAACCTTCTGTCCTGTCTGCTGCCACAGTGCCACAATAAAGATCCACACCGAAACAGCCGTCATTGTACCGATGAATACCGCTGAGCTTTCACGGCGCTTGCGGCGCAGAATATCGATCTCTGTGATGTCCTCGAAGTGAACCGCAAAGCTTCTTTCCTGGGAATCATCATCCTGCAGGCAGATGCAGCTGGTATTGAGGCGCACGTCTCTGCCATCATCCCGGTGGAATACAATATCGCCGCGGTACGAGGTGTTCTTTTCTGCCGTAGACCGTACCAGGAACTCCAGCAGTGCACTGTTTTCTTTGTCGAAAACATCACGGTATCTCTTCCCGACTGCGTTGCCTGTCAGGCCGAGAATCAGCGACGCTGCGGGATTGATATACTGGATGACTCCGCTGCGGTCGAAGGTGATGATCCCTTCGTCGAAGTCCCTGAGAACACGTGTGTCGAGGACCCCCTGCATTTCTTCCGCGTCAATGGTCTGCTGAACCATCTCCGGATCGATCACCGATTCCGAGATCTCTTCGTCTGTGACTTCGACTTCCATTTCACTGTTCAGAAGCGTATCGGTGACCTTTTCATCCAGCATATCCTGCAGTTCATCTTCCTGTATACTGCGTACAAGGGTTTCCTGATCTTCCTTAATCGCTTCCTGTGTCTCTTTCTGGTTCTCCATCTCTGTCCTCCTACCGGGCATGATTACAATCACATAATAGCCCAGGCAAAGTATCCGGACAAGGAACAGCCACCGTGCTGTTTCTTTTCGTATGCCTACGGCTTCAGCAGCTTCTGCGGGAGAAAGGCCAGGACACTGCCGACGAAGGCGCCTGTCACGGGCATGCTCAGGAACATTGCAAAGTACCGGTTCTCCGCAATGACGCTCGGTGAGCCTGTACTGCTGAGCCCCGCACACAGGCAGAACAGGTATCCCGCTGCGGACAGCAGTACGGGAAGCGGCTTTGCCCAGCGGGCTTTTGCCTTGCGCAGGAGCAGTGTCTGAACAAGGAAGAACAGAAGGGCAGCGAGGATGTATATCAGGATCTCAAACGCAAAGCTTTCTGCGTCAAACTCAAAAAGTGCAGTGCCTGCCCAGCCGGTGGACCGGATCTGCAGGGACAGGCAGACACCGATGAAGACCGCGAAGAGAGTCAGGAATACACTGAGCAGAACGGCAAGGCTGAGGGTTCTGTACCGCGCCTTCATCAAGGCAAGGATGTTGTCTTCCGCTCTGTCTTTATAGTCGGCTTCGGCAATCCGTTCCCCGCTGAGCAGTTCATTGACGGTGATCCCGAGCTCTTCGCACAGAGGGATCATCAAGGATACTTCCGGAAGCCCGTTTCCGGTCTCCCATTTACTGATGGTCTTGTCACTGATTCCCAGTCTGTCCGCCAGCTGGCGCTGTGTCAGCGATTGTTTCTTCCGCTGCTCAGCGATGAACTGTCCTGTTCTGATCTGGTCCATAGATGCTTCTCCTTCAGTACAAGCATATACTGATGGTCCGCAGAATCCTATCCACGCTCCGTAGAATCATGAAAAAGGCTGTTTCTACAGCCTTACGAGATACGCTCCGATATACATCGCCGGAATCAGCAGCGGCCAATACAGCAGCATTCTCAGTACAAATGATCCAAGATCCTTGAAGAAGCACGGTACAATGCCTTCATCACCATGAGCGATGACTGCGTGGAGGAGGTCCATTACAAGGAACACGACGATGGAAGCCACCCACATCACCCCTGCGAATACGAAGATGCCGACGGGTGACGGTGTACCGATGGTACCGCTTGCCTGCATGTGCGCGTAGGAATCTTCGATATAGAGCTTCACCATCAGAATGCTCAGCAGAAACAGTACGATCAGGTACAGCCATGCACATCTTTTTCCGAACCGTTTATTCTTCATTCCTTGATTCCTTCTTTCTGATAAAGACATATTCTGTATCTGCAGAGCACGCCGGGCTGTAGCTGTAGTCCAGCAGGCGGAATGCCTGCAGGTCATGTACATCTTCTATGCTGTGCTCCGCCATCCAGCGTACCATGGCCCCGCGTGCCATCTTGCAGTAGACGCCTTTGCTGATGAGCCTGCCGTTGTCTTCTTCCGCAAAAGTGCAGGTGAGGAAGGTATCCTGCGGTGTGAGGTGGTCCCGGATGCACCGGGCATATTCCTCCGAAGCCAGGTTGACGATGATCCGGCTGTCATCCAGGACTTCCCGGTACAGACGGTCTCCCCAGTATCCATAGAGGTCCCTGCCGTCCAGATCTGTTCTTGCCTGCATCTCCAGCCGGTACGGTACAACACCGTCCATCGGCTTCAGTACGCCGTAGAAACCGGACAGAATGCGCAGGTGATCCTGGACATAGTCGAGTTCTTCCTGGGTGAAGGCGTTCGGTGCCAGGTATTTGTACTGGATGCCGTCATAGGCGAACAGGGCAGCTGTCGTGGATCCCTGCAGTTTCATGGATTCCAGACGCTGGATATTCTGGTTCAGGATCCGGTCGCTGCAGGCCCAGAGCTTCTTCAGAGCTGCGCTGTTCAATGACCGCATCCAGTCCCTGAGTTTTTCTGTGTCCCTCAGGAATACCGGTTCATTCATCGGCAGAAGGATATCGTCCTCCTTCATCTGTTTGGCAGGAGAAATGATGATCTTCATCCCAGGATCTCCAGTATCTGCTGGGGATTGTCCTTAGCCTTGACCTTGTCCATGGCCTGGATGATCATTCCTTCTTCATCGATCAGATAGGTCGTACGCACGACGCCCATGGACTCCTTCCCGTACAGTTTCTTCGTTTTCCAGACATCATAGGCTTTGATCACGTTCAGTTCCGGATCGGAGAGAATGGTGAAAGGCAGACTGTTGTTTTCTGCGAACTGGGCATGGGATTTGATGCTGTCCTTGCTGACGCCCAATACGACTGCGCCTTTTTCCTGGATCTGCGGATACCGCTCCGCAAAGCCGCAGGCCTGTGCTGTACAGCCGGATGTACTGTCCTTCGGATAGAAATAGAGAATGACCTTCCTGCCGCGGTATTCGCTCAGTGTATGCATTGTGCCGGCCTGGTCCGGCAGGGTGAAATCAGGTGCTTGGATTCCGGTATTCAGCATAGTTCTTCCCTCCTGTGTTCATTGTACACCGCCGCAGGACAAACCATACTTGCCAAACGTCACCGGTCCTTCCTCCTGACAGTTGCTGATACCAGCATGCTTCCGGTACCCAGTGCGAGGTAGATGCCGGCATACAGCAGGAAAGCCGTCTCTCCCATATCAAAGAAGAGCCATGTGCCAGCAAGGAAGAACGCGGCGGAAAGGACCGGCAGACTCCACTGCTTCTGCAGGTTTTCCCCCGCAAGGACACCGAGGATGATGGACCAGGCGGGATTGACAGCGAAGAACAGCAGAAAGCATACGGCCATGCCGGCATCGCTCCGGATGAACGTCACGGTCAGCCACGGCAGCGCAGTCATGATGAATGCGGACAGTACAAGCCGGTGCAGGTACTTATTGGATTGTACAGCAATCAATGCGGTGTCTCCTTTTTTCTACAATAGC
>JAEEYJ010000158.1 GCA_016291725.1 Solobacterium sp. | reverse complement strand
TTTGCTGGGTGATGGGCTCGTGGACGGTATCGGAATGCAGGGACACATAGATACCAGTACAGATGTCTCCCGGTTCATGTCAGCCATGAAAGCATACAATGAACTCACGGGTCTTGTTCATGTAACAGAACTGGATGTGGCCAACCGTAACTATCCTGACACCGAAAAAACGGCACTGCTCTACAATGAACTGTTCCAGGCTTTTGTCGATGCGGTGAAAAACGGCATCGGACTGGAATCGGTAACTGTCTGGGGTCTGATGGATGACAGAGCATATAAGAGGGAGAAGCATATATCCCTTCTTTTTGATGAGAAACTGCAGCCCAAAAAAGAGTTCTATGCCGTAGTGGAGGCGGCGAAGGATGATCACAGATAAAGAGATCCAGGACTATATTGATGAATACGGGTTCCACGATGATATCCGGAACAACCACAATGCTTTCTTTTTCTATTGCCTTAGTGATCTGAAAAAGGCCCTGCTTTGCTGGTATCCCCTGGATCCGGAATGGAATGTACTGGAGATCGGCGGACAGCTGGGAACGCTGACGGAATACATCGCAGAAGGCGTGCATTCCCTGGATACCGTGGAAAGCAGACCGGTATTCCGTGATCTGATCCGGAGAAGAATGGAAACAGCGGACAATGTCCGTGTACTGGAACGGATCCCGTCTTCCGGGCAGTACGATTGTATACTGGCAATTGATGCCGTTGATCTCTGCGCAGCACATCCTGAAGACCTGTTCCGGGCTCTGTATCCCTTGCTGAAGGAGAATGGTGTCCTGCTCGTGGGATTCCACAACCGCTATGGCATGAAGTACCTCTGCGGGAAAACAGACCCATTTGTAAATACCCCCTTCGGGGTCTTTGATGATCGTACAGCACTGTATACAAAGCAGGAGATGGACACATCTGCTGCAGACAACGGCTTTGTACATGCGTTCCACTACTACCCGCTGCCCAACCAGATGTTCGTGCAGGCTGTATTCTCCGACGGAAAGCTGCCGGACCAGCCGGTCCATGACCGGGTGTTCCCCTTTGATCCTTTCGGGAAAAAGGGGATTCTTTCCGAAAAGGATGTGCTGAAGCAGATTACGGAAGACGGGACGCTGGATGAGTTCTCCAACTATATCCTTGCGGAATACAGGAAGACGGAGCGGTCCTCTCCGGTATATCCTGTCTCTGCCTATCTTTCGGCAGACAGAGGCAAAGAGCACAGTTTTTCCGTTGTCTTCCGTTCGGACCGCACCGTCCTGAAACAGCCGGTATACAAAGAAGGACAGGCTGCGCTGGAACAGATGTACTTCAATCTGGAAGAACTGAAGGACAGAGGGCTGATGATCGTTGATCAGGAACTGACCCCGGCAGGCATTCTGATGAATGAATGCACGGAAGAAACCCTGCTGGCCTGTATGGAACGTTTGATCCGGGAGGAGGATGCAGAACATCTGCTGGAACTGATGGATCTTCTCTGGCGCAATGTACTGCAGTCCTCCCCCCGTACAGAAGACGACAGACTGCAGAAAGCCTGCATTGATATGATTCCCTACAATGGATTCTGGACAGGATCCGGGATCCGGTATTATGACCAGGAATTCAGCCGGGAGGACTGCCCTCCTGAATACGTACAGTTCCGTACTTTGTTCTATTCGTACATTCACTTCCCGGACCTTCAGAATCTCCTGACAGTGGAGAGTCTGAAAAAAAGATACGGCCTCGAGGACCGCTGGGATGAATTCAAGGATACCGAAAACAGCTTCGTTGCCGGCAACCGCAACTATACTGTCTACGGACAGATTTATGACTGGGCGAAGGACTGATCAGCCGAAGAATCCTCTGTGCGCCATGACAACGATGAACAGCGCGCCCATCAGGATATAGCCGACAACCACAAAGATATCGCCTACAAGAAGCGCTGCATTGACATCAAAGGCCGGGATGACGAACTTGCTGGAATCCAGCGGATCGTACTTCACGGTCAGTTTTGTACCGTTTGCATAGTGAGGAACCCGGAAGCCGGAACGGTAGAGCCCGGAGCAGCCTTCCACGACATTGCCTGAGAGATCGGTGAAACGCACTACTGGCGCCCAGCCTCCTTCACTCTCATGCGTCTCACCGATGACTTCCGCCTCTACCGGTGTTGTGCAGTTCTCCTGTTCCTTTTTCCCGATCAGCTTCATATATCTGCCGACGAATCCGAATACAATGCTCAATAAACCAAGTATCATGACCGGCATGGTCCAGAACACATCATTTGTCATACAATCACCCTTTTTACAGATCCATTCTACCCGCATTCTTTCAGTATGTGCAGAGAAACTTATACCCTGCTCCGCAGATCAGAAACATGAACAGGTATAATGAAGGCGGATACAGACCGGAATCAGGAGAACCGTATGCGTGAATTGATCCATGATCCTTTTTACGAACTGATAGAAAAATACGATCGGTGCATCATCGATTACTGCCTCGTTGAGGATGACACCCCGCACCAGGGATACCGCTCCCATAAGGACGCGGTGCTGTTTGCGATGCTCAAGGTGATTGAACGCTATATCGATGAACAGTTGAAATCGGAGATCAACTACGGCAGGACAATCCAGGATGAACCGTTCCCCTGGAGTCTTGATATAGGGAAAGCAAAAGCGCACCGGATCGATCCGGAAACCTTATTCCATGTACCTGGGATTCTCCGAACAGACCGGATCGGGCAGAGATTCTATGACTGCGGCTGGCCGGATCCCTTGGAAGGCGAGCAGATTCCGTACTGGTACGCTTTCTGGGAAACCCCGCATACTTCAGGATACGGACCGGATGAATTCCGCATAGTCAATTCCGCATTGTTTCCGAAGGGAACAGATGAACTCGAAGTGTATGAATGGTCAACGGACTGGTCCAACTATTTTGAGGATGGCCGTGAATGGTGGGGCACGGCATGCTGGAGCGTTTACGATAAGCACATGAGCAGATACGTTGTCATCATGGCATCCACGACTGACTGAGGGACCGCAGGTCCCGGAGCAGCCACACTCAGCAGAAGAAAGGAAAAGGTATCATTTATGTCCGGACTGCAGTATATCTTCGTCCATGGTCTTTCCGGCTGGGGAAGCTATGATGGCCGCTACCGCAAAATGCCCTACTGGGGCATGCGAGGCGGAGACCTGATGGTATGGCTCCGGTCGGAAGGGTACGATTGCTGGGCAGCCTCCGTATCCCCGGCAGGAAGCGCCTGGGACCGTGCCTGTGAGCTGTATGCCCAGCTGGCCGGGACAAGAACAGACTATGGAGAAGCCCACAGCCGGCGCTGCGGGCATGAACGGTACGGAAAGGATTTCTCGCTTTGTCCGTTGATTCCCTCCTGGGATGAGCAGACCCGCCTTGTTCTTCTGGGGCATTCTTTCGGAGGCGCTACTGTCAGGCTGCTGTCCGAACTGCTGGCGCATGGATCGGCAGAGGAGCGGGAGTGTCCGGATCCTTCCCCGCTCTTTCTCGGTGGGATGGAGAGCAGGATCCACAGTATTATTGCTCTCGCGTCACCCATGAACGGAACGACAGCGTATGATCTCTTCATGGATCCTGGCTTTAATCCGGACGCTGTCAAGGTTCCTTGGTGGAGCAAGCATCTGGCAGCCTGGATGTCCAAAGGAACCCGGCCTCAGATCGATGGACGGGACCCTTCCGACTATGCCGGCTATGATATGCAGATCGATCATGCCCTGGCGATGAACGAACGGATCAGTACCCTGCCGGAAGTCTACTATTTCTCGGTACCGTGCAACGCTACTCTGTGCACACAGGATGGAACCTGGGTGCCTGAGAGAGAAATGGAGCCGTTGTTTGTAATGCGTTCCTACCAGATCGGTGCCTACAAAGGCCGGACCGCGGGAGGCATTGATATAGACGAAAGCTGGCGCAGAAATGACGGACTGGTGAATACGGTATCCGCAATGAGTCCGTCCAGTGCTCCGTCCCGGCCTCTTGACCGCAATGATATCCGTCCCGGCGTCTGGAATGTGTGCCCTGAACTCAATGCAGACCACATGTGGCTTCAGGGCGGACTGATGCACAGGCACGATATCAGGGCGTTCTACCGGGATCTTCTGCAGATGGTGGAAACGACTGCACTGCCATAGATATCCGTTCCGCAGACCATAAAGAAAGGGCACACCGTATCAGGTGTGTCCTTTCATATGTATCTGCTGCAGGACCCTACAGATCGATTTCGTAGGTCTCCTCCAGAATGCCGGGCTTTACTTCATCGGCAGGTCCTTCCCCTGTTTTTCTGAAGCCCATGCTTGTATACATTGCCCGCGCGGTTTCCAGAATACTGTGGGTTGTCAGGTATACATGTGTATAGCCCATTTCCTTTGCCCATTCCAGTGCAGTGAGAACGATTTCCTTCCCCAGGCCGATTCCTCTGTATGCTGGATCAACAATCAGGAAGCGAAGACGGGCAACACGGTCATCCTCGCCCATCAGTGTAATTGTTCCCACCAGTTCATTATCTTTCTTCGCCGCCAGCATGAAATCCTTCTCCGGCCGCCATGTCTTTGCGAACTCCCGGATCACCATTGCCGGATATGCATGGGATGAATCCAGAAAGCCGAACTCTCCGCCGAAGATCTCTCTTTGCTTCCGGATCGATGTTTCAATATCCTCTTCGGTAAAATCGGTTGTCAGCAGAATGCCTTTATATATCTTTTCCATACACTTCTCCGGTTTCATTATAAGACAATCACCTTCGGATACATATGCACACATGAAAAATGAATCCCGGATCAACCGGGATCTTTACTAATACACTGAATTCATATACTCGTTGTATATATTCTCTGCTTCTTCCATATATACTTCATACAGCTTTTCCGCCCAGGCTTCATACTCTGAATACTCGCCTTTGCTGGAGTAATATACCTTTGCCAGTTCTCCTACGCCCTCGTTGGAGATTTCTGCCAGCTTCATCACCTTTTTATTCGCGATCTCAGCCAGACCGGACAGACCTTCTGTATTGGACTGTTTTTCCTGGTAGTATTCCTGGATGTATACAGGTGCTGCACTGCGCAGTTTTTCGGCGTATTCGTTGTATACCGCTTCATAACCGTTCTGTGCGTTTTCTGATGCATTGCTTTCCGTCACAACCGCTTCAGATTCCTCCTGCATACGATCATCTTCCGGTTGATTCTCCACAGTTTTTGTGAACTCTGTTCTGGTGACCCGAAGCTCTATTTCAGACAGACTCTGCCATTTTGTGAAACTGTATTCATTCCCCTCACTGTCCGTTTCAAAAACGAAAGTCATTTCTGTATTCGGAGCAGGGTTCTGGTGAACGACATAATACTGTTTCAGGCTCTCTTCATCCATAACATCTACATAGCTTCCATCATCAGTGATGATTACGAGCTTCAGATTCGACTCACCGTAGTAATCCCGCAGGTCTCCTCCCAAGGAGACATAGCCGATGTCACCGAGATTCCTTCCTTCATAGTCCTTTACGTAAGCTGTGTATTTATCCGGTGATGGTTTGATCGCTGTAAGGCCGGTACTGCTCACTGGCTCCTTTGAACCAACCGGACTGACTTTCAGTACGATCTCGTCGATGCTCTGCCATTCTATCAGGTTGCTGTATTCCTCACCGCTGGAGTCTTTTTCATAGGTGAATCTGACTTCTGTATTAGCCGGTATACTCTGTGCAGCTACATAGTAATCCTTGATCTCATCATCGCTGACACCGATATACCTGCCGTCATCTGTCAAAAAGGACAGTCTGATATACCCGTTTCCAATGTAGTCCATACGGTTTCCTCCAAGAGACTCATATCCTATGGAGGCACAGTTCCTTCCCACATAATCCTTGATGTAATCAGTGTATTTGTCCGGTGCTTGTTTAACTTCAGTGTACTGATGCGGTGCTGCATCCGCATGATCAGAATCAGCAGAAACATCAGTATTGCTGGATCCGCACCCAGCCAGAACAAGCAGTGCAGACAGCATAGTCAGTATTCTTTTCATTATGATTTCTCCGTTCTTCTGTATAGACTCTATTTCCGTTCCCTGCGGAACGGTCAATCGTCATTCCTTCATCAGGACCCTGATCCGGGCAATCTGTTCCTTCTTCTGCTCTGCCTCCCGCATCAGACGCTCCAGCACCCGGCAGAGCACGGCATTCCTGTCCTGTGCACCATCCAGAATGCTGCGGATCTCCTCGATCTGCAGTCCCGCATCACGATACAGCAGGATCCTGCGCAGCCGTTCCAGTGCAGTACCGTCATAGACTTTGTGGTTCTGGACACCTACCCTGTCATACGGCTTCAGCAGAGCGATCCGGTCATAGTAAAACAGTGTCTTTCTTGTCACGCTTGTTAAAGAACAGATTTCACCGACACTGTATGTTTTTTCCTTCGCTGCATTGTTCTTCATGACCGGATACACGATGCTATGTTCAACGTACTGCCGTTCCGCAGGGAACGGTCAAGCCGTTTCATCATCCTGATCCCATCGTAGTGTTACCGTACCCGGATTGGTATACCCATCTTTTTTCCAGGGCTTTACCCCTTTCTGCGTTCATCTACCGCTGCATAGTACTGCTGTGCGTTGACCGGTCCGGCTCCGCTGCGATAGTCCTGTTCATTCTCGTATACATGCGCTATATCGATGGGGTTTACTGTACCGCATGCGGTGCACTTCCACTCCGGAAGATGATCATCAAATCCATTCTGTTCATCCAGATGCGCACCGCAGCCGTCACAGTACCAGGCAATGCCCGGGAAGCGCTTTTCTGTATCATCGCCCCAGTAGTAGGGTTCATAGTCTTCCGGATGAAGGAGATAATCGACTTTATCGGCCAGGGAACGTGTAATGCCTTCTTCCCGGAACAGGGGTGTCCAGGCACTGTCGTAGACCCTGGTGATGCGGCCTGCTTCATTGCGCAGCAGACCGCCGCACAGCAGCCACAGCCAGGCATGGGCCAGTCCACCGCCTGTACCGGTGTGCAGCTGGTATACCGCATTGTAGACAATCCGGCTGTAGACTTCTTCATCCATCGGAAACAGGGTGTCTGTCTTCTCCTCTGCCGCTGCCAGTCCCAGTGCATAGCTGTATACAGCTTCATAGAACTGCTGGATCTGCTCATCGTTCATCTCTATAAGATGATCATAGACATTGTCCAGCAGATACGCTGCTGTACTGCTGTCTTCCGCGATCTCTGCCGCAAGCCGTTTCTGGATCCGCTCTGCTGTCCGGCGTTCCTTTTCCTTGTTGGACGCAGCGGTGCCGATCAGTCTCCCGGTAATCTGGGCAATCCGGTCATTGTCACCGGTGTACAGCTTTCCGTTCACACGTACGGCATGGATTCTGTCTTCCCGGTCATCATACCGGGCTGCTGTCCTTGCTTTGTCATCGCTTGTTTCCTCTGTGATGATCAATCCGGGAAACCACTCCTCCAGCCTGTCCAGGGCTGCCGGCTTCTTTCTTCCCAGCACCGTCTCATAGAAATCGTCAACGCATCCATAGCGCAGTTCCCTCTCCATACATTCCTACCTCGCTGAAAACAGTATAGAAACCATACACTGCAGAAAAACGATCACATTCCTTTTTTTCCAAAATGCATATATAATACTCATGTTTTCAGATAGGAGATAGTGATATATGCAGATACTGAAACTGGTTATCGTCTTTGCTGTCATGATCGGCATTATCGTACTG
Source organism: Solobacterium sp. (assembly GCA_016291725.1). GTDB lineage: Bacteria > Bacillota_I > Bacilli_A > Erysipelotrichales > Erysipelotrichaceae > Bulleidia. The sequence goes on along the minus strand of JAEEYJ010000158.1, from coordinate 3,949 downwards.
AAGCAGCCTTTGATGGTTGCCGCACCGATTGCAGCGATTGTCTGCTGGATTCTCAACGGTGTACCGCTGCAGACAGGCATCAACGCCATTATCCATGACCTGACAGCCTGGAGCACCATACAGCTGATCATCATGATGTACCTGATCACCTTCATGCAGAGCATGCTCAAAGCCCGCAACGGGATTGACCGTTCCCAGAAAGCATTGACACGCCTCTTCCATAACAACTGGATCACCTGTACAATCGCTCCGTTCATCATCGGTCTGCTGCCGGCCGCGCCTGCTGTATTCATCTCCGGTGATGTCATCAGCGAGGCCGTCGGTGACCGGCTGACCAATGAGCAGAAAGCTACAGCCGCATCGTTCTTCCGCCATGTATCCGAGGCATTCATGCCTACCTACGCTGCCATCCTGACCGCTCTGGCACTGACGGGATTCGCTGCCGGTGAATTCGTACTGGGAATGCTGCCGATGATGATCATTCTGGTACTGATCGGCTGCTTCTTCCTCTACAGAGGAAGGGTTCCGGTCAAGGCAGAAGGACCGAAATCCTCCAACAAAGCCAATGACTTCAAAGAGTTCGTGCTGGGCATCTGGCCGATCCTGGCTGCGATTGTTATGATCGTCGGCTTCGGCATGAATGTAGCGCTGACCATTCTCCTTGTGACCATTGCCTACGTCTTTACAGGCAGGTTTACCCTGGAGGAGATCAAGCCCTTCTTCATCAGTTCCCTGCAGCCGAAGGTCATCGGCAATACCCTGGCCGTCTATGTCTTCAAGGCGATCCTGACCTCCACGGATTCCATCTCCGCTCTGCCGGAGTTCTTCTCGAAGCTGCCGATTCCGACCTTCCTGATCTTCATGCTGATCTGCTTCTTCGGCGCCATCATTGCCGGCTCGCTCACCATGACGACGACCATGATCCCTGTAGCCTTTGCGGCCATTCCGGGCTCCGGACTGCCGCTGCTGTGCCTGCTCATGTGCGCGGTCTACGCAGCCATGCAGATCTCTCCGACTCATGTCTGCCTGACACTGTCCTGCGAGCACTTCGGTGTATCCCTTGGATCGTTGATCAAGCAGACCATCCCGATCATTGTTACCTTCCTGTTCGTTGCCTGCCTGTACTATCTGGGCTGGACAGCATTGATCGGTTGATCCCTTATCTGCAGTAACAGGAGGAAACATCGGTTTCCTCCTTTTTTGTTTCCTTCCCGAAATGCATCGTATACAATAGCTTCAAGGAGGAAATAGACATGCGTGATTATCCGATCATCGACCTCTGCCTCGACATGCCCATGCAGGCAGACGAATGCGTACAGATGCTCACCAACATGTGCCTGGATCCCAATTACCGCGGCTACAAAACAGCGTATGCGCCCGGTATTGCGGAACAGATCGGTCTGAACATTGACGATCTGGACAGAATCCTGGAAACAGAAGGTGAAGACGCCTGGAAGAAGACCGTCGAAGATGCTGCGAAGAAAAACGCCATGACACCGGACAAGTTTGTGGAATATCTGGATTCCATCAATGTTGCCTGGGGCATTACCTGTGACAGCAGACACGACAACAAGAAGACAGCGGAGATCGTTCACGCTCATCCTGACAGGTTCAAGGGGTTTATCTTTGTTGACCCGAACAAGGGAATGGAAGCTGTTCGTGAACTGGAGAAGTGTGTCAAGGACTATGGTCTGCACGCGCTGTATCTGACGGCTTTCCGCACCCATCTCGCTGCCAACGACAAGAAGAACTATCCGCTCTACGCGAAAGCCTGTGAACTTGGTATTCCTGTACATATCTACAGCAGTCTCAACCTGTCCAAGGCGGTTCCGTATGACATCGGGCATCCCCGCTACATTGATGAAGTAGCCAGGGATTTCCCGGAACTGAAGATCATGGCCGGTGTATCCGGCTGGCCGTGGGTACTGGACTTCATCGCCCTGGCCTACCGTCATCAGAATGTATACCTGAACTTTGAAACCCATGAGCCCCGCAAGATGAACATGCGCGGCTCCGGCTATGAACCCTATCTGTTCTATGCCGAGACCCAGCTGAAGGACAGACTGTGCTTCGCGTCCAACTGGACCACACAGTCCATCTCCGTGGACGATCTGGCAAAGCAGGTGGAGGATCTGCCGCTGCAGAAGGATACGATCAAGCGGATCCTGTACACCAACGCTGCAGAGTTCTACAAAGACTGAACAAGCAGAAAGCACGCTTCACAGTGTGCTTTTCTTTTTCTGAATGCCTCACTGAACAATCGTTTTTCAGCCGGCATCGCGGTGTGCGGCAAAATATACACACTTGTGCACTGCTTTCCTATATCATAGAAAACAGGAAGCAGGCGCATTGATCAGCACCTGCTATGATGCTCAGACCCCGGGAATCCGGCATCGGTTCAGGAAGGAGTCCATGATGAACATTGATGTATGCAGAGAGATCCTGCACAACGAACAGCTCACCTGCGTAATTGCGGATGAGAACGATGTCCTGCTCAGAAGCAGCGGGAAAGGAATCCTGCCGATGCTGGAGGTGCTGGATCTCTACGAGAAACAGAGCTGCAGACCGCTGTACCAGGCAGACAGGATCATCGGAAAGGCAGCCGTCATCATTGCCATCCATTGCGGCATCCGGGAAATCTATGCGGATGTAATCAGCCGGACTGCCCTGGAGATTGCCCTGCGCAAGGGAATCCGGATTGAATACGGGCAGATGGTGGAGATGATCCTCAACCCTTCCAAGCAGGCCGAAGGTCCCTTCGAAGCTGCTCTGCACAACATTGATGAAGATGATTTCAGTCTGGTGCTGGACACAATCCTCGCAACCCTGGACAGAATGGGAATCAAGTACAAGTAATCATACAAGGTGAAACATGATCAATCATTACAACGCATTTATTTCCTACCGCCACGAAAAGCGTGACATTGAAGTAGCGAAGGAAGTCCAGTCGCAGCTGGAGCATTTCCGCATTCCTGAGAGCCTGAAGGAATCTGCCCGCATTGAACGGATTGAGCGGATCTTCCGGGACAAGGATGAACTCCCGCTGACCAGCAATCTCAGCGATGATATCGAGACAGCCCTGCGCCAGTCGGACTATCTTATCGTCATATGTTCGGAGCATACAGCAGAATCCCAGTGGGTGCAGCGGGAAATCAATCTGTTCCTGGAAACGCACAGCCAGGAATGTGTTCTGACCGTGCTCTCCCACGGAGAACCGGAGGATGTCATTCCTGAACGTTTGAAGTACCGGATTGAGACCGAAGTGGACAAAGACGGGAATATCCAGGAAACCAGAATACCTCTGGAGCCTTTGTCCTGCGACTACCGTATGCCGTTCAGAGCAGCAAGGAAGAAGGAACTGCCCCGGCTCGCTGCGGTAATGATCGGCTGCTCCTACGATGAACTGGTGCAGCGTGCGGAGCAGTACCGGACACAGCGCAGGAGAATGATGACAGCCGCGGCAGGAACAGCCGGTGCAGCAGCGATCTCCTACCTGCTCTGGTCCAACGCCCGGATCAACGAAAACCTGGAACTGGCACTGGAGAACCTGCGCCAGTCCCAGATCCATGAATCGCAGTATCTTTCATCCGAATCATTGGAAGCGCTGAATGATCAGGACAGGATTCTGGCGGTACAGCTGGCGCTGGCTGCCCTGCCGGATGATGAGAACGACCGGCCTGTAATCGCTGAAGCTGAATACGCACTGGCCTCTGCCATCGGCACCTATCAGATTCCGGAACATCAGTCTGATTACTTTGCGGTACGGAAATACAGTTCGGAAGCCATCATCCGGGATTTCATGATCAGCCCGGACGACAGTACGCTGGTCCTGGTTGACAGTGACCGGAGAATCAGTCTGTTCAGCCTGATCGACAGTACAAAGAAGTGTGAAATCCAGCTGGATACAGGCACAACCGTCGTTGACGCAAAGGCACAGGGAATTGCCTGT
>JAEEYJ010000157.1 GCA_016291725.1 Solobacterium sp. | reverse complement strand
GGTATCATAGACTCTTGTGAATCCGCATCTGCGCAGCGCAGCAGCCATCTTGCCGGTGACTCTGGTGCCGATCGGCAGACCGAACTCTTCACCCAGGGCAGCACGGACAGCCGGTGCAGTCTGTACGATAACCTTCTTTGTCGGATCGTTCAGCGCACGGATGACCGGCGCAAGGTCTTCCTTCTCTGTCAGCGCACCGACCGGGCAGTTGATGACGCACTGTCCGCACTGCATGCACTCAACATTGTTGAAGCTCATGTTGTAGATCGGGGAAACGATTGTCTGGAATCCACGGTGTTCGAATCCGAGGATGCCCAGTCCCTGGACCTTCTTGCAGGTCTCGATGCAGCGTCCGCAGAGAATGCACTTGGAGGTATCACGGACGATGCCTGTGCTGAAATCATCATAGGTCGCCGGTGTATGCTCACCCTCGAAGCGGTTCTCACGGATGCCGAGCTCTTCCGCTACCTTCTGCAGTTCACAGTTCTGGTTGCGCTTGCAGGACAGGCACTCACGGTTGTGGTTGGAAAGGATCAGCTCAACGGATGTCCTGCGGCCTTCGATTGCCCGCTCACTGTTCGTGAACACTTCCATGTTCTCGGATACCGGCGTTGTGCAGGCGCTCAGCAGTGTACGCGCGTTCTTTACTTCAACGAGGCAGACACGGCAGGCACCGGACTTGTTGATGTCCTTCAGGTAGCAAAGTGTCGGAATGTGGACTCCGTTCTTACGTGCAGCTTCCAGCACAGTATCGCCAGCTTCTGCCGTAACATTGATATTGTTTATTTTCAAATGTACTTCTGTCATGGTGATATCTCTACTTTCTAACGACTGCACCGAAGCGGCAGGCTGTCATACAGTTGCCGCACTTAATGCACTTGTCCGTATCAATGACATACGGTTCCTTGCCCGGAACACCGGTAATGGCATTGACAGGGCAGCCTCTTGCGCACATGGAGCACTTCTTGCAGGCATTGGGATCAATGGAGTATGTGAGCAGATCCTTGCAGACATGCGCAGGGCACTTCTTGTCCACAACGTGCGCAATGTACTCATCACGGAAGTTGGCCAATGTGGACAGAACCGGGTTCGGTGCTGTCTGTCCGAGTCCGCAGAGCGCTGTATCCTTGATCTCATGGCACAGTTTCTCCATCTCATCAAGCATCTCCAGCGTACCTTCGCCCTTGGTGATCTTTGTGAGCATCTCCAGCAGTCTCTTGGTACCGATCCGGCACGGAGAGCACTTGCCGCAGGACTCATCAACGATGAATTCCATATAGAAGCGAGCAACGTCAACCATACAGTTGTCTTCATCCAGAACGATCATACCGCCGGAACCCATCATGGAACCGGCCGCGACCAGGTTGTCGAAATCAATCGGTGTATCCAGCATCTTCTCGGTCAGACATCCGCCGGAAGGTCCGCCGGTCTGTACAGCCTTGAATGCCTTGTTGTTCGGGCAGCCGCCGCCGATTTCATAGATAACCTCACGGAGTGTGGTACCCATCGGAACTTCGACCAGACCTGTGTTCTTGATCTTTCCGCCGAGCGCGAATACCTTCGTGCCCTTGGACTTTTCCGTACCGATGGATGTGAACCAGTCAGCGCCCTTCCAGATGATCTGGGCGACGTTGGCCAGTGTCTCAACGTTGTTGATGGATGTCGGCTTGCCCCATACACCGGATACTGCCGGGAACGGCGGCTTCGGTGTCGGCATACCGCGCTTGCCCTCGATGGACGCGATCAGCGCTGTTTCTTCACCGCAGACGAACGCACCTGCGCCGAGACGCAGCTCCAGATCGAAGTTGAAGCCTGTACCCAGGATGTTGTCGCCCAGCAGACCGAACGCCTTCGCCTGGTCAATTGCGATCCTCAGACGATGAACCGCAATCGGATACTCAGCACGGATGTAGATATAGCCCTTCTTTGCACCTACGGCATAGGCCATGATCTCCATGCCTTCGATAATGGCATGCGGATCGCCTTCCAGAACGGAACGGTCCATGAACGCACCCGGGTCGCCCTCGTCAGCGTTGCAGATGACATACTTTTCTGTTCCGGGAGAAGCCTTCTCGAACTGCCATTTCAGACCGGTCGGGAATCCTGCACCGCCGCGGCCTCTCAGACCGCTCTTCTTTACTTCATCAATGACCTGCTCCGGTGTCATCTCCGTCAGTACCTTACCGATGGCCTGATAGCCGTCCACCGCAATGTACTCCTCGATGTCCTCGGGGTTGATCTTGCCGCAGTTGCGCAGTGCAATACGCTGCTGCTTCTCGTAGAACTTGATTTTCTCAATGTCAACGATCTTCTCGTGTGTCTTCAGGTCTTCATCGCTCAGCTGCAGATCCGTTACCACACGGCCCTTGTACAGATGCTCGGCAACGATTCTTTCTGCGTCTCCCGGCTTGACGTGTGCATAGTACACGTTGTCCGGATGTACAGCTACGATCGGTCCCTTCTGGCAGAGTCCGAAGCATCCTGTCTTGATGACCTTGACTTCTTCTTCCAGACCGAGCTTCTTCAGTTCCTCATTGAGATTGTTGAAGATCTCATCCGAGTTGCTTGCCGAACAACCGGTGCCGGCACACACTAATACATTTGTACGAAACATGAATTATTTTCCCCCGTTTACTGCCGCATCCACCGTGTACTCTTCAATGACATGACCGTTCTTGATGTGCTCTTCAAGAATCCTCGCAGCCTTGTCCGGATCTACGTGGATATAAGTCGTATGCTCACCCTCTTTGCCGAACACTTCTACGATCGGTTCATAGATGCACATACCGATGCAGCCCGTCTGCGTTACAACACAGTTGTAATCGTTCGCCGCGGTCTCTTCGACAAGACGGTTCAGAACCGGACGTGCACCGGCCGCAATGCCGCAGGTAGCCATACCTACAACAACACGATAGTCCTTGCCGCCTTCCCGCATCTGAACTTTGTTGAGCGCAGCTTCACGCATCTTCTTCAGATCTTCCAGACTTTTCATAATCCTATCTCTTTTACCCTTTCTATTCCTTCGTTAATATATCCACGGATCCAGATCAGAATCTCCGGTTCCGCAATGGATACACCCTCCAGCATTTCTTTGACTTCTGCCGTATCAAACAGAAATCTGTTTTCATCGACTCCGTATTCAAACCGGATATCGCATTCTTCTGCACCCTGGATGCAGATCATGATCATTTCACCGAAATCACCCATGCCGGGCAGATCGATATGATCCCTTCTGACCTTTGCAGTCACCGTGGTGCCTTTCCCCAGCTCGCTCTCGATCGAGAGTGAGCCGTCGCACGCATCTGTCAGCCCTTTCAGGAAAGAAGTGCCCAGACCGACCTTCCGTGTTGTACGGCTGGTCGTAAACGGGTCCGTAACCGAACGAACCGTTTCCTCGCTCATTCCCCGTCCATCATCCTCGACTTCCATCACAATGGTGTTCGAGACAATGCTCTCAAGCACCCGGATGCATACATTGCGCGCTCCTGCCGCAATGCTGTTCTGAATGATTTCCAGCAGATGCGTAGCCAGATCAGGCATCATAGTTCTCTTCCTGCCAGAACGCTGAGCACCTGCCCAGGCAGTTCATTGACAGCCTCCGATATATCGATCAGACGGTGCGCATCCGAATCACAGAGCCAGATCACACTGTCCTCCTTGATCCACGGATGCATCTTCAGTACCCGCTCCTTCTGGTCCGGCGATTTGATTTCCAGACCATCGTACGCCAGATCCGGCGGGATGAAGCCGAGCTGCTGCGTTACCGAGTTCTTGCGGTCCAGCACATGAGCCAGGACACACTTTCCTCCGTAATCATGCACGGCATCCGCGCACTCCGCCAGGGACGCATCCAGCGACACCAGCAGAAGCCGCTCCTCCGTTTCCATGTACTCATCATCCCCGTTGAGGATCCACTCGTGCCCGAAGAAATCCTCCCGGTTGCGGATGACGGGCATATGATCATCCACCCATTTCTGGAACGCAATGGTGTGCTCCAGTGTGGGGAAGAAACTAAGCATATGAACTTCTTCACTGCTTTCCAGTTCTGCACCGTAGATCAGCCGGATACCTGCTTTCCTCGCTGCCTCATCCACAGCCGGAAGCTGCCGGAACGAATTATGATCCGTTACCGCAATCACTTCCAGCCCTTTGATCAGCGCCATATTGCAGATATTGTTCGGCGTCATCTCATCCTCCGCGCACGGAGAGAGACAACTGTGCATGTGCAGGTCGTAGAACATCAGATACCCAGTTCCACAAGTCTTTTTACGGTTTCATAGGCAGGAAGATCGCTGCAGAGAATATTCATACCTTCCTCCCCGGCCCTCGCCGTAACATCCTCCGGCATGACTGCGCCTTTGCACAGCACAATGCAGGAGAACTCGCACAGGCCTGAAACAGCAATGACGTTCAGGTGAACCTGAACCGTTACCCAGGCTTCCCCGGGCTTGCCGTTGCCCATGACCCAGCTCAGCAGATCGCCGGCGAATCCGCCTTTGACCTCTGCCTCAGGATCACCCAGGACCAACGGCTTCCATCCTGTCTTCTCAACCAATTCACGGATCTTCATTGTACATCCTCCCTGGAAGCGGAATTCAGAATGTGACAATCACTCAGGCTTCTGTTTCCACTGACGATTTCCTCTGCCATGATCCGGCAGGTACGCATACCGCAGGCACTGCAGTCATAGCCCGGAAGCTTCTCCAGCACTTCATTCACCTTACGGAAGAATTCCATCTTCTCTGTAAAGGAACGCCTGTCCTCTTCCGCCATGAAGCTGTTCCGCCAGATGCATTCCTGGGAAACATCCTGGCAGCACCCGGTCTCCTTCTCTGTGAGCGAAGGTATGTTCTGATGGCTCAGATAGCCGTTTCCGAAGAGCAGTTGTCCGCCGGAGCATCCATTGAAGCAAGGAAGCAGATACAGTACATCGAATTCCTTCAGTCTGCCGAATTCCGCCAGTTCAAGAATATTCTGCACCTTATCGTATCCGTCCGCAGCCAGTACCCGCGGATGCTCGCCGAGCATCACTGTATCCATAGCCGCGAATCCGTCCCTGCACAGATTCAGTTTCTGACGCCCTTTGCCCAGATTCTTCCGGATCAAAGGGAACGTATCCGCAATGGAAAGTGCATGATCGATTTCGCTGTCCAGTGTACCGTAGGGATACTTCGCATGTACAAGCCTTGAAGCGCACTCGCACATATTGAAGATGCCGACCGTACCTTTGTCCGTCAGCTTCATCCGAAGATCCCTCGCGGCAATTTCCGCCGGATAGTTCATCGGTATGAGATGATCGATCAGCACCTGGTATTCTGTCTTGATCAGCCGGTTGACCACCGAGCACATCGAAACGATTGCCGGCCGGTTCTCCGTCTGATAAGCCAGGGACTCCCGCAGCACCGTACCATAGTACGGGCTGAGATCCACCACTTCATCGAATCCAAGCAGTTTGATCCCGTTGAAGAGATCCTCCGCTTCTTCCTTGGAACGGCACGCAGATGTCAGTGCAGGCGGCACCAGGCACACAGTGTAATCGTAATTGGCGATATCCACCAGTGTACTGCCCTGGGCAACCAGTCCCTGACTATGGCAGGCATCAATGCATCTGCCGCAGTTCGTACAGCGTTCATGGGCAACAATAATACGGTTGTTCTCCATGGACACCGCAGACACCGGACATGCCTGGATGCACTTCATACATTTCACACACCGTTCCAGTGTGTATGCGACTACTGACTCCATCATAAGTGAAATCCCAGTGTAATCGTCGTACCTTCCGGTGACGACGCAATGTCAAACGAATCAGAAACCTTTTTGATGTTGGGAAGACCCATGCCGGCACCGAAGCCCATTTCCCGGGCATCGTCGCTTGCAGTACTGTACCCCGGCGTCATTGCATCATCCAGGTCGGGAATGCCCGGCCCCGGATCCTTGAAGACAAACCGTACCGTACCGTCATCCGAAACATCCATGGAAATATCCCCGCCCCAGGCATGGATCAGCATATTGATCTCTGCCTCGTAGCAGGCAATTGAAATCCTTCTCAGTATCTTTGCATCGATACCGATCATTTTCAGTTTTTCCTTGATCGTACTGCTGACCTTTCCGGCATTCTTGAAGTCGCCGCGCTCAACAATATAATCCTCGTGCAGTAAAACCGTCATTTCATTCCATTAATGCCATGCTCATACAGGATGCCGCATGTGTCAAACATCATGAGGTCCGTACCGTACATGCTGATCTGCAGTTCTTCCGCCATATCGATCATCGCCTGGTTCGGCTTCTTGCCTCTGACAAAAAGGATGACCTTTACATCAAGAATCTCCGCAGTCCGCAGTGACTGTACATTCATCAATCCCGTGATCAGAACCGTTTCTTCCGCATCGCCCGATACCATAGCGAGTGCGTCACTCATCAGATCACTTGCAAATACTGTCGTGTATTCGTTGTCAAGCAGGCCCTCGTCATAGATTACGATCGGCTTTGCGTTGACCAGTTCAAAGAATTCTCTGGCTTTCATACTCAGTCCGCAGCTGCGGCGCCTTTTTCTTCTGCCATGATCTTCTTGATCTCAGCATTCACGACCTGCGGTGTGCACTGGGCGATGACCCGTCCGTCAATGATGCAGACAGGCGCCAGACCACACGCACCGACGCAGCGTGTAGCGTCGACCGAGAACAGACCGTCCGCGCTGACACTGTTCAGTTCAGCGCCGGTAACCTTGACGGCTTCTTCCGCCAGTTTGATGCTTCCTTTGACATAGCAGGCAGTACCCAGGCAGACATTGATGATGTGCTTGCCCTTCGGTGCTGTTGTGAATCCGGCATAGAACTCTACAACACCCAGAACATCAGCCGGACTCTTGTCCGTCGCCTCAGCGATCTTCAGAACCGCTTCAAACGGAACATAGCCCAGTGCGTCCTGTACTTCATGCAGCATCACGATTACCGGGCCGCGCTCATCACGGTGTGCCGCAACAATCTCATCGATCTTCAGCAAAGAAGTTTCATTCAGCCTTTCCATTCCCTCTCCTCCTTCGTTTTCTTCCGCCACGGTATCAGAATGGCGGCTGCCGTCCGGGCTTTGCCCGTCAGTACCCGTATGCTCTGCATACGACGGCAGGTACTGTGCGCGCTTCAGGTATGCGCGTTCCCAATACAACCGGGATCCGTACGCAGCGGCGTGCGGATATACAGGACAATCTGCACCATAAAAGACACAGTTCCCGTTCCAGCATACTGTACCTCATTTATCATACACGAATGTGCATTCTTTCTCAAAGAAAAACGTCGTTTTTCAACGACGTTTTCAGTTATGCTTTCACGCTTCTGGCAGCGATTTCCTTTTCGATCATCTCCGTGAATTCAACGAAGGACATCTGCACCTCGTCCTTGCTGCCGTACCTTCTCAGCGTTACGCCATGGGACTCGGCTTCCTGGTCACCTACGACAAGCTCGACCGGAATCTTCCTGGTCTGTGCCTCACGTACACGGTAGCCGAGCTTCTCGTTGCGCTCGTCCACTTCTGTACGGATCCCCTTCGCGCGCAGGGCAGCCGCCAGTTCCGCAGCGTACGGTCCGTGCTTCTCCGGAGATACCGGCAGGATCTCCACCTGTACCGGAGCGAGCCATACCGGCAGGACACCCTTGGTCTCTTCCAGCAGGATTGCCATGAAGCGGTCCAAAGAGCCCAGAATCGCTCTGTGGATGACGATCGGTGTTACCTTCTGGCCG
>JAEEYJ010000156.1 GCA_016291725.1 Solobacterium sp. | reverse complement strand
GTGCCAGAAGGTCCAGCACGACCTCCTCATCTTCCTTCACAGAAAATGTACAGGTGGAATAGACCATGTATCCACCGTCCCGCAGCATATCCGCACAGGCATTGATCAGTTCCTTCTGCAGTGCAGCGTATTCTTCATTGATTCCTTCATGCCAGGAACGGATCAATGAAGGATCCTTCCGGAACATGCCTTCTCCGGAGCAGGGAGCGTCCAGGAGAATACCGTCGAAGCAGCCGCGGTACTTCTCTGCTGCATCCAGTGCGTCTTCGCAGGTCACATAGGCAAAGTCCACACCGGCACGCTCCAGATTGCGCAGGGACGCTGCCTGGCGGGATGCACTGAGATCGTTGCACACAAGCAGTCCGCTTTTCATCCGGCAGGCAGTCTGGGTACTCTTTCCTCCCGGTGCTGCACAGGCATCGAACACACGGTCTCCCTCCTGCACCGGCAGCAGGGATCCGGGAATCATTGCGCTCGGTTCCTGCAGATAGTACAGTCCGGCAGCGTAGTACACATGCGTACCGGGCTTTTCCTGCCGGTCATAGTAGAACCCTTCGCTGCACCACGGAACCGGGCGCAGTGAAAACGGACTGATCTTGAGGAACTCTTCCACAGAGACCTTGCCTGTATTCACGCGCAGTCCGGCCATGGGCGGCTCTTCCAGCGCAGCCAGGTAGGCAGTGCATTCCTCACCCAGCAGTTCCTGCATCTGTTTGCAATAGGCTTCCGGCAGATTCATATCCGTATTATACTTCATACCCTCCTGACAGTAAAAAAGGGTGAACCTTCCGGTTCACCCCTGTGAATGATCAGTAGCCGCCCTTGACGACTTCCACACCGTCCGCGGTCTCTGTTTCCTTGACCATGTCGACCAGCTCCACCTCGTAGACCACACCTTCTTCCAGCCGTTCATCCAGAACCAGTTCAATGTCCAGGATGTGTCCGTTCAGGAATTCATAGTTGTTGAAGTTTCCGTTCAGCGCCAGACCGTTTCCCCCGCCGAAGTACTCCAGTGCCTTCTGCGAATCAATGACGAACTCAATGACGCTCGCATCCGCTGCGTGGCTGCACCCGTTCGGCGCGTCCACAAAGGCCTTGGCATCAATCTTGACCACCGGAATGATGATCCCGGTATCCAGCACCACATAGTACCGTGTGCCGATCTCTCCAAAGCTCCAGGCCATCGCCACGCCGATGAAGCCGTCTTCGTCATACAGCATGCCGGTCGTCTCATCCACCGTCATGTGCTCCTGGATGAACCGGTACTGGCGGGAAGAGGTATCCGTGATTGCCCGGTAGTCCTCATACGTCTTTGTACTGGAGACAGAACACGCACCGATGGACTGGGACTTGAACTCCCGCTCATAGTTCTTCAGGTCCGTCAGAGAGAATTCATCCGACTTGAAACCAAGCAGAGCGATTGTCAGCAGACCTGCCAGCAGACGGTATTTCGTTTTTCCTGTTGCTTTCTTCATAAGTGAGGGAATTTCATTCTATCACAGGTGACGGCAATTGCCAATCATCAGATTTCACGTACATAGGAGCGCATCTTTGCGTCAATGCCCTGGCGGATCATCGTGGAAGCGGAGCCGAATGTGATTTCATAGCCGGCTTTGGTCTCATAGATCCGCACAGCAGCGATCTTCCGGATCTTCGAAGCGCTCATCTTTCCCGGGTCGAACAGTGTCAGGGCAAGACGGAACGGGGAAGAGTTCGTCATCTTGATGTTGTCGATGCCGCCGACTGCGTCGATCACGTTGTTTACGATCCGCTCCAGTGCGTCCGTACGGAAGATATCAATTGCCAGACGCTTGTAGTACAGCCGCGTCATGAAGAAGTAGGCCGCAAAGGTAACCAGACCTACAACCGCCATCCGGATGATGGTCGGCGTCAGGGAAGGATAATGCAGATACGTCAGCAGTTCTACCAGTGTACCCGGATTGACGGCCATCGTTCCTGAGAGGCCGTAGTTGAAGCCCAGATACGTATGCATCGCCTGCAGGGCACCGAACAGAAGACCGGTATAGGCCAGATGCATGCCGAACAGCAGCGGTGAAAGGAACAGCAGAATCAGTTCTACCGGCAGAAGGGTGCCCAGCAGAATGGACATCAGAATCATCAGGATGTAGTACAGCCGGTACCGGCGTTTTTCCACCGGATCCGTCTGCAGGGTATAGTTTGCCCACATCATGCCCGGTATGGCAAAGATGTTCAGAATATAATACGGCGTAATGAATCTGCCGGTTGCGCCTCCCAGAGAAGAAGCCGCAGCCTGTGTACGCCAGATATTGACATCACCGGCAACGCTGGCACCGGCCATGGTCACCCACGTACCGCCGGAAGCGCTGTACCAGAACGGTGCCCGGATATAGGTGCCGAGATTCAGTACACTCAGACCCCGGTCCAGAATGCCGTAGGCTGCCAGCTTGACCGGATTGGTCGTATCCTGGGCAATGAACCGGATCATATACTGCACGCCCAGGACCAGGAATGTCCATACCGAAGCCAGCAGGGCACCGTACAGGGCAGAAAAGAACACCGTACTGATTACGGCCGAAACCTCCTTGGAAATGTAGGAGAACATGCCGTAATCGTTCCTCACACGGCTTCTGTGCCAGCGCCACTGGGTGATGGGCATAATGCCCATGGCACCGATCAGGCCGGTCTGCAGCGGGTAGTATACACCGTTCATCATTCCCCTGATCTTTGTGCTTGTGGCGGATATGCCGAGCAGGGAGCTGTAGGCCCAGCTCGGCAGATCACTGCGGGAGAAGTACATCGTAAACAGAGCGAACGATACATACCCGGCCATTGCGGACAGGACCGTTGTACTGCTGTTGTTCCGGCGGGCAACCATACTCAGAAGGAACAGTACCGGGAAGTTGACGATCAGGAATGCACCTGTACGCTGCAGAGCTTCTGCCGTACGCAGTACATATGTATTCTCAATGACAAACAGACTGTCGAACGCTGTGTTCGTCAGCAGGCTGCCGATTCCCGTCAGAAAAGTGGCGAACAGAAGCACACCGATGGGAAATTTCAGTATTTCATACAAAGAATGCCAGTTTCTCATGGTTCTTCCATTCTACCACATTCTCTCAGAACAGACTCTGCAGTCGGCGAAAATAGGACACATCCCTTCCTTTGAGCATCCGTACTTTACGATCGGACATCCGGATCGTCAGCACTTCCGCACCATTCAGGGAGAGTACGGAAGAGTCCGCACCGATGACTGCACCTTCATAGTTTCCGCTGCGCAGTTCGATCACGGCTGTACCGTGCAGAATGACAGGAGAACCAAGGGAACGGTACTTGATGTGGTGGATGCCGGCGACCTCGCACAGCTGGATCACATCCAGGCCTTCTTCAATGACTGCACCGCCCAGCGAACGGCTGTAGGCTGTACTGCCGAGCTGTGTCGACACCAGCAGACCGGTGCCCCGGAACGTCTCAAAGAACGTACCGTTGATGTATACATCGATCACCTGGGTCTTTGTCATGTTTTCTACACGGACTTCATTCAGACCGTACATCAGATTCCGGCCGTCACTGATCTGAAGCAGCGGATAGACGGATTCCTTCACATCCCCTTCCAGAAAAGCCGCAAGAAACGCATCCAGCTCG
>JAEEYJ010000155.1 GCA_016291725.1 Solobacterium sp. | reverse complement strand
GCAAAGACAGCACCAATATACTGACCATGATGCCTGTACCGAGTGTACGGACTACATGCCAGTCATCAAATACACGGAACAGCAAAGACATGACGACCTGGTTGTTCAGTACCCGCAGTTCCGTTGAATAATACCAATTCCGGCTCAAGATACCGCCTTCCCTCGCCACCAGATTCGCAAGGACCATTTCCGCAGTATCATCACCGTCAAGACGCTGTATACCGAATTTCCATGTCAGAGCCATCAACAGTATAATCTGCAGAATAATGACTGCTGTCACGAGGTGATTTGTTCTTTTCTGATTTTTCATATGCCACATGTTTCATCAGCAGGCAAACGGATCATGTGTATCTGTTCTGCACTGTTGGACTGATGCTTTTTCGCGCTACTCCACACCCCTGAGCTGTACATCCTGAACATACGGACGCACCAGTTCTGCAAAGCGCTTCATGTCTTCCGCACTGTGTGCGTGGAAGCCTTCAAACGGTACCGTATCCCGGTCGGTGAACTGCTGCAGATAGTAGTGCTTTGCACCTTCGATCATTTTCGCCATCTGCGGGAAGTCCTCCTCATCATGGAATTCCTTGACAACTGTCGTGCGGAATTCGTAATCAATGCCGGAATTCCGCAGCAGATCGATCGTTTCCCTGATGACATCCAGATTGACATGCAGCACGCCGGCTGTCTCAGCGTACTTGTCCGGTGAATTCTTGATATCCATCGCAATGTAATCCACCAGATGCTCATCCAGCAGCCTTCTGACCATATCCGGATGCAGACCGTTGGTGTCCAGCTTGACACCGAAGCCTTTTTCCCGGATCTTCCGGATGAACGCCGGCAGTCCCCGGGTCACGCAAGGCTCTCCGCCTGTAATCGCTACGGCGTCCAGCAGCCCGTGCCGTTTGTCCAGAAACGCAAAGAATTCATCATCCGTCATTACTGCCGGCGCAGTACCGTCCACCAGTTCGAAATTATGGCAGAACGGGCAGCGCATATCGCACCCGCTCAGAAACACCGTGCATGCTACGTGCTCCGGATAGTCCAGCAGCGTCATTTTCTGCAGTCCATAGATCAACATGTTCTTTTCCTCCTAGTATGCCGCAAGGATGTGCAGGCTGCGGATCTGCGGATCCTGTACGCTGTCATTCAGCTTCATTGCGCACGTACCGGCATCACGGCAGTCCTGTACCCATCCCTGTCCCTGTACCTCTTCCAGTATATCTTCTGTGACCTCCCTGATCACCTTTAGTTTTTCCTCCGCTGACTGTGCGTTGTCCGTGGTGAGCAGATACTCGAACCGTTCCGCTTCTTCTGCCAGAACAGACAATTGCCGCAGTGCCCGGAAACGCCATTTGTAGTACGGCCGGTACTTCCGGTTCAGCAGGAACACCGCTTCCATGGCGCAGTCCGCGAACTCATGGACCGCCAGCTGTGCGGCACCGCTCTCACCATGTGCCAGGCAGCGCGGATAGTTGTACTCTCCGGCCTGCCCCATGAGATAGACCGCTCCGGCCAGCTTCTTCCGGGCGATATCCTCCGGCCAGAATGCCAGACGCTCCCGGATCCTTGTCACTTCACCGTAGGGATCAGCGAACAGTGCTCCGTTCACCGCTTCGGCCAGTGCGTGTTCCGGCACCCTCAGCCATTGCGATGTATTGAGCACACCGTCCGGTACACCGCACTTGTCCACGAAGAACTCCGCCGTACGCAGTACTCCGCGTCTTCTGCCGCCTGCCGGCGCCATCAGAGAGCGCTTCAGCCCTTTGTATTCCTTCGGCAGCTTCGCGTATGCCCGCTCCAGCAGGAACGCACTGCGTCTGTCCACCAGATCCTCACGGGGCAGGAAAATGATGAAGCCCGGTTCATAATCGTGGTCACGGGATATTTCATCATCATAGCCGAAGCTCTCCGATCCGCTCCCGCATACCCCGCAGGCCAGATACGGCAGCAGCTCCGGGAACTGTTCCTCCAGCATCGGTTTTCCGTACAGTTCGTAGTACTCCCTAGAAAGATCAATCCCGTTCATAGATCTCCTTTGCCTGTTCCTCCAGCCGCCGGGCTGTCAGGAAGTATCCGTAATGGGCAAAGGCAGGCGCGCACTTCTCACATACAAAGGCATAGTATCCGTTGTGCGGTATTCCTTCTGTGTCCAGCAGCTCCTCTGCCTGATCCAGCAGTTCAAACACCCTGTGCTCCGCTTCCTCCGCGCCGAGTTCATCCGCGTACAGGTCTGCCTCATTGAGGCAGGTGATTGCCTGCTCCAGGGCACCGTTCTCCACCGTACCCATCATTCTGAATGCCTGTGCGTACAGCGTATGCGCCTGTGCGTAGTCCTTCACTTCCCGGCAGACCAGGGCCATGTTGTTGTACAGACCGCCCAGCAGGACAGGATCAATGTGCTTTGCGCTTTCGTAGATGTCCTTTGCTTTATGGAACAGTGCGAGGGCACGGATATTGTCTCCGAAAGCGTTCAGAGCCGTTGCGGCATTCACATACGTCGTCCCTGCACTGATTGTTTCTCCGTAATCCAGGGCATCCACCAGTGCAAGCGCCTGATCCACCTGAGCAAACGCTTCCTCCCGCTTCCCGGATTTCCGGTAGTGTCCGATCAGTTCATTCCGGATCATCAGCTCTCCGCGTTCATCATTGCCGAGCTTCGCTTCCTCCAGCCAGTACAGCAGATGCTTCTCTACCGCCGCATAGTCCCTGCGGCTCATGTATTCTTCCACTTTCTCCATGATCCGCTGCTGCGGCACCGGCTTTACATTCCTCGGTTTGTCCGGGATCCCGTCCAGTAGACAGACCGGTTCTTCATAGTCTTCCTTGGCAAGCCAGCCTTCCTTCTTCATACGCTGCCTCCCTTCACTGCATATCCATTATACAGTAAAAAAGTCCGGTTACCCGGACTCAGAGTACCTTGGAGAGGAACTCCTTGGTACGTTCATTCTTCGGATGTTCAAACACCTCTTCCGGTGTTCCTTCCTCGACGATGATGCCGCCGTCGATGAAGAGAACACGGTCTGCAATCTCTCTGGCAAAGCCCATCTCATGGGTGACGATGACACAGGTCATCCCGGACCTGGTCAGTTCCCGGATGACTTCCAGTACTTCCTTGACCATTTCCGGGTCCAGGGCACTGGTCGGTTCATCAAACAGCATGATGTCCGGGTGCATCGCCATGGCACGTACGATCGCCAGACGCTGCTTCTGTCCGCCGGAGAGCTTCCGGGGATATTCATTGGCCTTGTCTTCCATGCCGATGCGCCTGAGAAGCTCATACGCTTCCTTCTCTGCGTCTTCCTTCTTCACCTTCTTTTCCAGTATCGGGGTAATGGTGATATTGTCCAGCACCGTCAGGTGCGGGAAGACATTGAACTGCTGGAAGACCATGCCGATCTTCTGCCGGTGCAGGTTCAGGTTGGTGCTCTTGGCATCCAGAATATTCCCTTCGAAGATGACCTGGCCGCCTGTAGGCTCTTCCAGCATATTCAGACAGCGCAGGAATGTTGACTTTCCACCGCCGGATGCACCGATGACAGCGACGACTTCACCCTTGCGGATAACTTCATTGATGCCTTTCAGTACTTCCAGATCACCGAAGCTCTTGCGCAGATCCTTCGTTTCAATCAATACATCACCGACTTCAATCACTGACGCTCAGCCTCCTTTCCAGCATTCTGACCCCGTAGGTCAGCACTGTTGTCATAACCAGATAGATACCCGCAATGATGAACAGCGGCTGCCAGATCAGGAACTTGTTCGCCAGCAGTACCCGGGTGTACATAAGCTCATACAGCATGAAGGTTCCGGCCATGGATGTTTCCTTGATCATGGCAATGTATTCGTTTGCCAGCGCCGGCAGAATATTCTTGATCGCCTGCGGCAGTACAATGCGGATCATGGTGTTCTTCGCTGTCATGCCCAATGATCTTGCGGCTTCTGTCTGTCCCTTGTCCACGGAATTGATGCCGCCGCGGATGATTTCCGAAACATAGGCGCTTGAGTTCAGGATCAGCGCGATCAGAACATAGGTCACCTTGGAAAGGTTGTTCATGATCGGGAACGCGATCGGCAGGAAGAAGTACGCAATGTACATCTGAACCAGCAGAGGCGTACCTCTCAGCACCGTTACATAGACCGAAGACACGGTCTCCAGCACCTTGATCTTCGAGAGGCGCAGGAAGGACACCAGGCAGCCGAGGATACTGCCGAAGAACACTGCGATAAACGAGAACCGCAGTGTTCCGATAGCACCCTTCAGAAAGATCGGCCAGTATTCCAGAAATACATCAATGATACTCGGTCCGAGTCCCATGATGGATTACTCTCCCTCTTCCAGCGCGAGGATCTGATCCCTTACATACATCTCCTGCAGAGAGTTTGCCTGGGCCATGATGTGTGTACCGAGGAAGTCTTCCAGACTGTGGTACTTGTCCGCATCCGCTGCCGGAACGATCAGTGTGTGGAACGAAACGGAGGAATCACCGATGTAGCCGAGGCTCAGCTCGAACGCTTCTTCTCTGTCTTCCTTCCAGCCGAATCCGGAAAGCGCCAGATCAACCTTGCCTGTATCAACCGCTGTCAGAACCGCGTTGAAGTCCATTGTCTCAATGACCAGGTCTACACCCAGGCAGTCCGCAATATACTTCGCCAGCATCATTTCGTTGCCGTATACGACGCCGTCTTCCGTGATGAACTCCGCTGCCGGGTAGTCCGGAGATGTCGCAATGACCAGTGTTCCCTTGTCCAGGACTTCCTTCAGCTTGCCTGTCGGGTTGGAGAGATCCAGCTCCGGCTTTTCGAGATCGGTTGTGTCAACGAGGTAGTTGTATGTTGCATCAACCGGTGTGTCATTCCAGATCGGTACACCCAGATCCGCAAGGATCTTCTCTGCTTCTTCATCTTCTGTACCGCTCTGCTTCTTCGCGATCGCTACCCATGTTGTGTAGTAGGTGTGCGGGAATGCCGGATCAACGAATGTCGTCGTTGCTTTCTCGATGCACTTGTTGATGGCAGCCATGAATTCTGTCTCACCCTTCTTCGCGGCTGCGACGTTTCCTTCGTGCTCGCCGTACATCGTCAGGTCGAAGTTGATGCCGGTCATGACGAACTCGCCGTCAGACTGGTTGACATAGTTCTGGGCTGTTGTGCCGTCCAGAGCGACGGCATCGCACTTGCCGGAAGCCAGTCCCAGGATTGCCTGGTCCAGTGTCGCCACCAGTTCCAGTTCGGTTTTCTTTGTTTCAGGTTCATTTGTACCGTTGCTGCATCCGATCATGCTCAGAGCCAGCAGGCAGGCCATAGCCTTATTCACAATCTTTTTCATTTTCTTTCTCCCTTTCCATTGTGTCTGTATTCTATGAAGCGTTCTTTCCGGCTTCGTCGTCGTTTGATGTACTCCATATTTCCTTTGCCCCCCTTGATATAAAAAGCCGTCCTGCAAAAGGACGGCTGTATTGACCGCGGTACCACCTAATTTCCTGCCAGAGTATATAACCCGTCATGGCAGACACTCTTCGTCCGTAACGCTGAACTGCGTGCCGCTTTACCGGCCTGCTCCGGAGCACGTTCCTTCTTCTGTCCATATCCCCATCTCATCCTGCCGGGACTCGCTTCATGGACGCTGCGGAAGTACTACTCTCCCTCATCGCTGATAATAGAATTATATAAAAAACATTTCTCTGTGCAAGAAATGTTTTTCTTATTCCGTTGTTTTCCGAGGATGTTTGCAGCATTTATTGAAAATGTTTTCATTTGCTCTCTGCCTGGAGATCTTCCAGCGACAGTCCGCAGTAGTACAGTTCCATCCGCAGATACAGCTTTACCTGTTCGATCATCTTCAGTACTTCTTCCGCACAATCGCTGCTGTGCGTGCCATCGCTCAGCTCATAGGTGCACGATGTACCGAAGACACCTACATCGCCTGCCCAGTTGTATACATACTTGCTGGAATAGTTGGTATAGGTGAACTGGTGGTTGGGGAAGTCAATCGTATAGCTTTCGCTGTCATTGAACTCGCTCTTATATACTTTGCCGTCTTCCGTACGGTAGCCCAGTCTGCTGACCAGGCGCTTGCGGAAGGTGCCTTCCGCTGTCTCCTCCGGCGCATCGTCCTCTACATCCGCATCACTGATGGCATCCGTATCGATTTCACTGTAGTGGACATAAGCCGCCTGTGCATCACGCAGGTCATCACTGATGTTCACTTTTGTTGTACCGAACAGCAGCTTCTGTGTCTCTGATCGGTACAGGATGGCCACATCCACGCCGCTCTGGGACAGTGCAGCGTGGAACTCTGCCGCCTCTGCAGCAATCATACCTTCCTCGATGGTCTGCGTGATTGTCCCGTCCAGAATCTCCACCCCTTTGACCTGATCGAATCCGTAGAAGTCATAGTGCTCCAGGAAGATCCTTTCCGCTGCTTTCTGCGTCAATGTGTATACAACCGTGTCATCGGTGAT
>JAEEYJ010000154.1 GCA_016291725.1 Solobacterium sp. | reverse complement strand
TTCTTTTCCAGTGCATGTTTGATCAGGCCCACGAACAGGGGATGAGGTTTGTTCGGTCTCGACTTGAATTCCGGATGGAACTGGACACCGATGAAGTAGTCATTGTTCGTTTCGATCGTCTCGACGATGGTACCATCAGGAGACATACCGCTCAGAATCAGTCCGCCTTCCTGCAGGCGCTGACGGTAGATGTTGTTGAATTCATAGCGGTGCCTGTGGCGCTCGCCGATTCTCCCTGTACCGTACTGTGCACGGATCTGTGTACCTTCCTGCAGTACACATTCATACCTGCCCAGGCGCAGGGTGCCGCCTTTCTGTACGGTTTCATTCTGGTCAGGGAGGAAATCAATGACCTTGTACGGGGATGCCGCATTGAATTCACCGGAATCGGCTCCTTCCATGCCGCATACGTTCCTGGCAAATTCTATGACCGCAATCTGCATGCCCAGGCAGATGCCCAGGTAGGGGACATTGTTCCGGCGGCACCAGCCTGCCGCAAGGATCATGCCTTCGATGCCCCGGTTGCCGAAGCCGCCCGGTACAATGATCCCGTCACATCCCTCCAGTTTTCTCTGGATGTTGTCCTGTGTCAGGGCTTCACTGTCGATCCAGCGGAGCTCTGGTTCGGTGCTGAGGCTGTATCCCGCATGCTTGATGGCTTCCGTCAGGGACAGGTAGGCATCATGGAAGCGAACGTACTTGCCGACGATGCCGATCACTGCCTTTTTCTGCGGATGCTTGATCCGGTAGACCATATTCCGCCATTCCACAAGATCCGCTTCCTTTGCGTCAATGTGCAGCTCACGGCAGACAATATCGCCGAAGTGCTGCTTCTCCAGCATCAGCGGGGCTTCGTACAGATTCCGGATCGTCCGGTTCTCAATGACACAGTCCCGCTTGATGTTGCAGAAGAGGGCGATCTTGTCGAAGATCTCCTTCTCCAGCTTCCGGTGGCACCGCAGAACGAGGATATCGGGATGGATCCCGGATCCCTGCAGTGTCTTTACGGAATGCTGCACCGGTTTGCTTTTGTGCTCCCGGCTGCATTCCAGATACGGCACCAGAGCGACATGGATGTACAGCGTGTTCTCCTTGCCGGCTTCCAGGCCGATCTGGCGGATGGCTTCCAGAAAGGGCTGGCTCTCGATGTCTCCGACCGTTCCGCCGACTTCGCAGATCAGAACATCGGGATCATTCTGCTGTACAGCAGCGTAGATGAATTGTTTGATTTCGTCCGTGATGTGGGGGATGACCTGTACGGTTTTGCCGAGGTATTCACCTTTGCGCTCCTTGTTCAGGACATTCCAGTACACCTTGCCGGTTGTGAGATTGGAGAAACGGTTGAGGTCTTCGTCGATGAACCTTTCATAGTGACCGAGATCCAGATCGGTTTCTGCACCGTCTTCCGTCACGAAGACTTCACCATGCTGAAAGGGCGACATCGTCCCTGGATCAACGTTGATGTAGGGGTCCAGTTTCTGGGAAGCGACCTTCAGTCCCCGGGCTTTCAGAAGCCTTCCCAGGGAAGCTGCAGTAATCCCTTTTCCCAGACCGGATACGACACCGCCTGTGATGAATACAAATCTGCACATACGACCTCCAGAAACAAAAAATAAAACAACATCCGAAGATGTCATCGTTATGCGGGGCTTTTAAAGCACTTTCACGAACTGCTCTGCGTGACCCCTGATTGGTTTCTGTACGGCCGTACAAAAATACGTTACTATCATATTTCTACAGAAAACCAGGTGTCAACGGGTCTGTAATAAAATTTATTATCAAGGGAAAAAAAGATGCGGCTTCACTGAAAAATGTTTCAGAACAGAAAACCGGAGGTTATATCCCCCGGCTCTATTTCAGGTACGATTCCAGTTCCTTGATCAGTGCATCCTTCTTTTCTTTCTTCATGAAGGATGCTCTGACAGAGTTGATGTTCATCCGGATCAGATCATTGTATTCAAAGCCCATCTCGTTGAGGCAATGATCATATTCATCATCCAGCGTAACCCTGGCCATCGTCATATTGTCCGTATTGATGGTAACCGCGACTCCCATCTCCAGCAGGTTCTTTGCCGGATGCAGGGCATAGGAAGCCCGGGTCTTGCACTGGACGTTGGATGTCGGGCAGATCTCCAGGGCAACGCCTTCCGCTGCAGCCCGGCGTACCAGCGCCGGATTCTCATAGATATGGTGTCCGTGTCCGATCCGCTTTGAACCGAAGTCCATTGCGTCCTTTACGGTCTGCCAGTCCTGGGAATCGCCGGCATGGCAGGTGATGTTCACACCGGCAGCCTGGGCATCAAGGAAGAAGGGCGCGTAGTCAGCGATGGGATCGAAGCCCTCCGCACCGGCAAGATCCAGCGCCACAACGCCTTCCTCGGCGAACCAGCGCTTGCATACCTTGAGCGTCTCCGCATTGGCCTTGTGGTTGATGGATTCCGGACCGAAGACCATCATACAGGTGATGATGTTGATGTCGATGTCAGCGAATTCCGCCATGCCCTGCCTGCGTCCTTCCAGCACCGCTTCCACGGCATCGTCCTGGGTCAGTCCCTTGACCGTATGCAGCTGCGGCGCAAAGCGGATCTCGGCGTACCGCACACCGCTGGCATGCAGATCCTCGATCAGTTCCTTGGTGACCCTTGTCAGGGAAGCCCTGTCCTGCAGGACGGAGGACGGGGCGTCGAACATGGTCAGGTATTCATTGACGCTGTCTGCGTTGGAAGTGTCATACATGTACTTTGCGTAGCCTTCCAGTGTTCCACCGGGCAGGGTCACACCGCGCTCCTGCGCAAGCTCATACATGGTTTCTGTACGGAAGGATCCGTCCAGGTGAAGATGAAGATCCAGTTTCGGGAAGGGGTACTTTGTCATAGGTTATCCTTTCTGTCCAGCAGTTCTGCCATATTGTCGGCGACTGCGTTGACTACAGTATAGAAGCGTTCATTCTTTGTCCGTACCATCTCCATGGTCAGGGTCGGGAATCCCATAGCGCTGACAATCGGCATCTGGCAGGTATTGTAGTAGCGGTAGATCCCCATGAGGGCTGTCTCCGCACCCATCGTATTGCATACCGTGACGGCACCGCCCGGCTTGCCGTGGAAGAGCTGGTTCTTGACGGTGCGGGAATAGAAGATCCTGTCAAAGGCATTGCACAGGGCACCGTTCGGTCCGCCGAAGTACACCGGCGCAAACACAATGAAGCCGTCTGCTGCAATCATCTTTTCTGCCAGGGCATTGACCTGGTCATCATCCTGTATGCAGCGGTCGATCTTCATGCAGGCATCACAGCCAAGGCATGCGTGGACTTCGCTCTGCCCCAGCCAGTAAATCTCACTGCCGATGCCGTGCTCCTTGAGGCGGACTGCTGTTTCTGCAGCAGCGGTATGGTTGTGTCCGTGCTCATGCGGACTGGCATTGATGAGCAGCACTTTCATTGTGAATCCTCCTTGATCAGTTCCATATTGATCGACTCCGGCCGGAACCCGTAGGATTCATACAGTTTCCTGGCCGCAGCATTGCGTGCATTGACCTGAAGCTCGATGCCGTCCATACCTGCCTCATCGCGCAGTTCCTCTGCTTTCTTCAGCAGTGCGTGCCCGATGCCGTGTGAACGCAGCGATTCTTCTACAGCGATTGAAGCGATGAAGAGTGTCCTGCGGGGTGTCTGTACAGAGGCTTCATACTTCCGGCGGTAGATCTCCATGACACCGCTGACGGTGCCGTCTGTTTCCGCTACCCACCAGACCCCGCTGTCCACGCTCTGCTCGAAGTATGCTTTCCCGACGACCGTATCCGCCTGCCGGTAGATATCCGGGCGCAGGGATACGTGCAGGTTCTGCACCTGCTGCATTATGCGCTCAACAGCGTCATAATCCTGTCTGGATGCTCTTCTGATTACGGTATGCATACGTATTTCTCCGATATAGTTCCATTATAGCGAAAGAAAGAGTGGAAGACGGGAAAAAGAATGGTAGAATCACACTGTTGAGGTATTCATTATGTATCAGGAGCGCAAAG
Organism: Solobacterium sp.; assembly: GCA_016291725.1. GTDB lineage: Bacteria > Bacillota_I > Bacilli_A > Erysipelotrichales > Erysipelotrichaceae > Bulleidia. The sequence continues at coordinate 14,865 of JAEEYJ010000154.1, read as the reverse complement.
GACCTACAGCCAAATACGCCGTACTGCAGGCAGGATTCTGGATCGATTATCTGATCCTGTTCTCGTTTGCGGCCGTATTCCTTTCCGGAAGAGGATTCACTACAGGGCAGATCGGTACGGTTACCGCCGGAGCCTCTATCCTGTGCATGATCATCCAGCAGTTCTCCGGAACGATCGCGGACAAATCAAAAACCATTACCGTCAAGATCATTTCCATGATCTTCATTGTTTCGAGCCTGTTCTGTGTCTGTGCACTGAAGTTCCTGCCGGCAAAGTTCCTGCCGACAGCTGTCTTCTATACCATTGCGCTGAGCCTGCAGGCAGCGTTCTCCCCGATCCTGAGTTCGCTGAGCCTGGAGTTCACCAACAACGGCTATGATATCAACTTCGGCCTGGCAAGATCGATCGGTTCCCTGGGCTATGCCCTGTGCGCCAATTTCATGGGTACCATCGTTGAGGCAAACGGTCCGGAGATCATCCTGCCGATCTACATCGGTGTCTATGCAGTCGAACTGATCGTCCTGTGGCTGTTCCCGCGGCCGGAAAAGCTGGTCGGGGAAATGGCTAAGGCACAGGAGGAACCGAGCTCTGTGCTCCAGTTCCTGAAGAAGTACAAGCGGTTCCTCACTGTGATGGCTTCCTTCATCCTGATGTTCTTCCCGATGTTCATCATGAATACGTACATGATCTACTATGTGCGGTATTTCGGCGGCGGTGAGTCGGAGATGGGGCGTGCGCTCTTCCTGAATGCGATGACGGAGATTCCGATGATGCTGGTGTCTTCCCGGATCATGAAGAAGGCAGGCGCGGACAATATGCTCAAGGTAGCCGGTATCTTCATCTGCGTGAAAATGATCCTGATCCGGATCTGTCCGTCGATTACATTCTTTGTCCTGCTGCATCTGACCGGTCTGTTCATCGGCGGTCTGTTCAATGTATCGGCTGTGTTCTACATCAATTCCATTGTCGGCGACAAGGATGTAGTCAAGGCGCAGGCTATGTTCGGACTGGCGACTTCCGGCCTCTGCGGTACCTTGGCCAATTACTTCGGGGGTATGATGCTGGAGCACTTTACCATTCCGACGGTGGCTACGGTAGGTGTCATCAGCAGTATCTGCGGTCTGTTGGTGCTGCTCATTGCGACGGATCCTAAGCGCTTTGCCGGGGAGCCGCTGAAGAATACAAGAAGATAAAAAAGAGTCTGCATAAGCAGACTTTTTTGTTTTCTATTCGAAGTCCTCCAGCACCAGGGATCCGTCCTTGCCGCTGATATACAGATACTTCTGCCTGACGGTTCCATCGTTGTCCGTATAGCGGATCCCGTAGCTGGGCAGATCTCCGAAGAAGGTCAGGTGTACGACCAGCGGACTGTCCGGCGTTAGGGTTTCCTGGCTGTAGAGATCATGGACAGCGAAAGTGAAGCTGCCGTCTGCCTGTGTTTCCTTGACCGCAAGGCCGAGGACATGGACGTCCGTGATCTCCGTACTGGTACGGAACACAATATCTGTACGCGGCTCGGAGCCTTCAATGCTGCATTCATCGTGCGGGGTATCCTTGATTGCGTTCATATCGGCCATCTCTGCGATGACGTTTGCCGGTTCCGGTTTATCTTCTTTTCCGCAGGCGCACAGCATCATCAGCGCTGCAGCTGCTGCCAGGATCTTTTTCATTCGTGTTCTCCTTTGATTGCTGAAAACACTATAGCACAGAGTGTGCACAGAGGATACTGCGCGTTGATTGACGCAGGGGAAAGCAGGATGCTACGATCACAGAAACAAGGGAAGGAGAGCGCACTATGAAGATCGTGGACCTGATCTGCTCAGCAGGGCGTACCGGTTTCTGGTTTGATGATCAGGCGGCCATCAAGGCGGGTGCTGTTCAGGATGGCTTTGTCTATACCGGCGACCCCTGCACACCGGGCTTTGCGTCTGTCCGCCAGGCCGGTGAATCCATATCGGTGATCCTGGTGCTGGAAGACGGACAAATGGCTTACGGAGACTGTGCTGCTGTACAGTACAGCGGTGCTGCCGGACGTGACCCGCTGTTTCTGGCCGAGGACTTCATTCCGGTCATCGAGAAGTATGTCCGGCCTTTGCTGATCGGCGAAGAAGCCGACAGCTTCCGCAGGCTGGCAGAGAAAATCGATGCCACGGAAGTCAATGGCAGACGCCTGCACACCGCCATCCGGTACGGCGTGACTCAGGCTGTACTGGATGCCGTAGCCTGTTCCCACAGGAAGATGATGTGTGAAGTGGTGGCTGAGGAATACGGTCTGTCCGTCAGTGAGCAGGAGATTCCGGTATTCGCCCAGTCGGGGGACGACCGTTGCCTCAATGCGGACAAGGCCATTCTGAAGAAGATTCCCATCCTGCCGCACGCATTGATCAATAACGTCGATGCAAAGCTGGGCAGGCGCGGAGAGCTTTTGCTGGACTACTGCCGCTGGCTAAAGGAGCGGGTATTTGCTCTGCGTACGGCGGATGATTACCTGCCGGTCATCCACATCGATGTCTACGGTACGATCGGTGAGATCTTCGGCCATGACAGCTACGAAGCCATGGCAGACTACATCGCAGAGCTGTGTGAAGCGGTGGCGCCGCTGCAGCTGCATCTGGAAGGACCGATGGATGCCGGGGAGCGCGGGCAGCAGATGGTGGATCTGCGGAATCTGACCCGTACCGTGGATGAGCGGGGCATTCCGGTGAAGATCGTCGCGGATGAGTGGTGCAATACACTGGAGGACATCCGGTACTTTGCGGACCATGGAGCGGGGCATATCATCCAGATCAAATGCCCGGATCTCGGCGGCATCAACAACATCATTGAGGCTGCGATGTACTGCAATGCCAGAGGCATCGGTGCCTACCAGGGCGGTTCCTGCAATGAGACGGAGCGCAGCGCGCAGGTGTGCGTACATCTGGCGATGGCGGATGGTGCAGCCATGATCCTGGCCAAGCCCGGCATGGGTGTGGATGAAGGCTTCAGCATTACCTACAATGAAATGCAGCGCATTCTCGCTGTACGCAGAAGAAAGCAGGAGAAGGCATGAAGCCTCCTGCTTTTGTTCTCCATGCATAAATATCATTCGGTATAATAAAGACAGAAAAGTGAGGACAACATCATGAATCAGTATGACGTATTCGACCGTCTGGGCCTGGATTTCAAGCCGGTCGGTGTGAAGTTCAGCATGTTCCGTCCGGAGGATCTTCCTCTTCTCGAAGAAAAGACAGCTGTGTGCGAGATGCTGCATGTCGCTCAGACAAAGGGCGGCTTCTATGCAGCAAAGGAAAGCCATGGCTGCGCAGTCGGTCCGTACATTCTCGGTGAATCCGAGGATGATCCGGGCATGATCGGCGGTCTGATCGGACCGCGGATCCATGTCTACGAGGATGAACGGGCCAACGCCAACATCTACTACGGAATGAAGAAGCTGGCCAAAGGAACTGCACCGTACATCCTGTTCGATACGACGGACCACATGACCTTTGACCCGGATCTGATCATTCTGATGTGCCATCCTTCGCAGGCGGAGATTGTCCTGCGTGCCAACGGATACCGGACAGGCAGGGGATGGCATGCCTACGGCACTACGGTCGCCGGCTGTGCGTGCCTCTATACGAGACCGTATCTGACCGGTGAGCTGAATATGATGGTAACAGGACTTCATCATGGAATGAAGGCAAGGAAGATCTTCCCGGAAGGGCTGCTGATGCTGAGCCTTCCGTACCAGATTCTGCCGGAGATCATCGACAGTCTGCAGAAGATGGAGTGGGATCTCCCGCAGTACAGCTGGGGCAAGGAATACCATACCCAGTACATGGCAGGAATCGGAAAACAGATCGCGGAGGACCTGAAGAAGTAATATGGCAAAGTTCATAACAGCGAGAGAAGCTGCAGAGCTGATCCCTGATGGTGCTGTCATCGGTGTCGGCGGTATGGGACTGTCCGGATTCCCGGAGGAAGTCGCCTGTGCCATCCGTGATCTGTACCGGGAAACGGGACATCCCAGGAACCTGGAGCTCCATCAAGGATCAGCTATGGGAGATCATGGCTACGGCAACCGGTTTGTCGGCTGGGACAAGCAGAGAAGAACAGAGAACGATCCGGAACCGGAGGGTGTCCGCGGGCTTTCCCGTCTGGGAGAAGCCGGACCGGGGCTGGTAACGAAATGGTATGGCGCACATGTGCAGAGCGCGCATGCACTGAACGATCTCGCTGCCAAGGGAGAGATCACCGGCTGCTGCATACCGCAGGGCGTTGCGGTCAATCTGTGGCGTGAAATCGCGGCAGGAAGACCGGGACTGCTGACGAAGGTCGGACTGGGAACCTTTGTGGATCCCCGGCTGGAAGGCGGCAGAATGAATGAACAGACGAAGGAGAACGCCGCGGATCTGGTGGAATTCAACGGGGAGGAGTATCTCTTCTACCGGAGCTTTCCGCTGAATGTCGCTCTGCTCAGAGGCACCGTAGCGGATGAGAAGGGAAATATCTCCTTCATGCATGAAGGAATCATCAATGAAGGTCTGGCGATTGCGTCGGCTGCCCACAACAGCGGGGGCATCGTCATTGTCCAGGTGGAATACCTGGCCAAGGCAGACAGTCTGAATCCGAAGGATGTAAAGATTCCGGGAATCCTGGTGGACTATGTTGTGCAGTCTACGGACCCGATGGCAGCCTGGCAGGCGGAAGGTGTCTATTGGGAGCCTTCCTTCTCCGGACAGATCCGGAAGCCTGTTTCGGCGATCGAGCGCTATCCGCTCGATGAGCGCAAAGTCATTGCCAGGCGCTGTGCCATGGAAGTACAGGCAGGGAGTGTTCTGAACCTGGGTGTTGGAATCTCTGCCAATGTCGGAAACATTCTGGCTGAAGAGGGATGCCTGGACATGGTCACGATGTGCTCGGAGTCGGGCATGATCGGCGGTGTACCGTGTCCGCTGCCCAACTTCGGCTCCAGCTACAACCCGGAAGCCACCATTGACCACAACTCATCGTTTGACATCATCGACGGCGGCGGTCTGGATATGACCTGCCTCGGCCTGGGTGAGTGCGACGCGGAAGGAAACGTCAATGTATCGAAGTTCGGCAGACGGCTGATCGGACCGGGCGGCTTCATTGACATTACGAACGCTACACCGCGGGTTGTCTTCTGCGGGACATTCACCGGCAAAGCGAAGCTGGCGGTGAAGGACGGCAGGCTGGAAATCCTCGAGGAAGGCAGTGTCATCAAGTTCAAGGAACACGTCCAGCAGGTAACCTTCTCGGGCAGGTACACCAAGCCGGGGCAGAGAATCCTTTATGTCACCGAGCGCTGTGTATTCGAACTGATCGATCACCGGATGACCATCATTGAGATTGCGCCCGGTGTGGATCTGCAGAAGGATATCCTGGCGCATATGGACTTTGAACCGGCGGTTTCCGACAATCTGAAGCTTATGGATGAAGGGCTGTTCCGTGAAGAATGGGGCGGTCTGCGCAGTGCTGTAATGAAGGAGGAAGGCGCATGATTCTGGACAGAAAGCACGAACTGGAACGCAAGCTCTTCCGGCAGTTCGCAGAGATGGAGTTCACCAAGGAACTGCAAGACAGACTGGATGAAACAGGTGAATTCGACTGGGATATGCACCGGAAAATGGCGCGCTATGGATTCATGGGTGTCAGGATTCCCAGAGAATTCGGCGGTGCGGGCGGAGACTATCTCTCCTATGCACTGATGATCGAAGAATTCGCCAGGATGGACGCTGCACTGTCCATCTACGCGAATACATCGAACTCACTCGGCGGCGGTCCGCTGATGATGGCCGGTACACAGGAACAGAAGGAAAAGTACCTCCCGCCGATTGCGAGCGGGGAGAAGATCATGGTCTTTGCGCTTACAGAGCCGGGAGCCGGTTCCGATGCCGGCGGAACAACGACTACGGCCGTAGAGGACGGAGACGGCTTCGTCCTCAACGGAAGGAAGACGTTCGTGTCCGGGGCACCGATGGCGGACTGGTGCCTGGTGTTCGCCAAGACGGATCCTACGGCAAGGGGATCCCGCGGTATATCGATGTTCGTGGTGGATCTCCATCTGCCGGGTGTCAGCCTCGGTGCGTCGGAGAAGAAGATGGGCATCAACGGCTATCCGACCTGTGATGTCGTCATGGAGGATGTCAGAGTACCGAAAGACTGTCTTGTTGGACCGCTGCACAAAGGCTTCTCCATTGCTATGAAGACACTGGACGGCGGCCGGCTGGGCATGGCTGCGCAGGCGGTGGGAATCGCCCAGTCCTGCCTGGATGAATCGGTAGCCTACGCCAAGGAAAGAAAGCAGTTCGGCCAGCCCATCGGAAACTTCCAGGGCATCAGCTTCATGATTGCCGAGATGGCAACCGAAATCGAAGCCGCAAGACAGCTGGTCTATCATGCGGCAGAGCTGAAGGATGCCGGGAAGGACGCTACAATGGCCTGTTCCATGGCCAAGTTCTACGCTGCAGAAGCAGCGAACCGCTGTGCCTACAAAGCCGTACAGATCCATGGCGGCTACGGATATTCCCGGGACTATAAAGTGGAGCGGCTGTACCGTGATGCGCGCATTACTAGCATCTATGAAGGAACCAGCCAGATCCAGGAAGTCGTTATCGCAGGACAGCTGCTGAAGAAGACAGGAGGCCGCTGATGAAGATCTTTGTAACGGTCAAGCAGGTGCCGGATACCACCGGCAAAGTATCCGTCAAAGCAGACGGAACCCTGGACAGAGCCAGCATGGAGGCTGTAACCAATCCGGATGATCTCAATGCCGTGGAAGCTGCACTGCAGCTGAAGGAAGAGACCGGTGCCAGAGTCATTACCGTAACCATGGGACCGATGCAGGCTGAAAGCATGCTCAGGGAACTGTATGCCATGGGTGTGGATGAAGCCGTGCTGGTTTCCGGACGGGAGTTCGGCGGTTCCGATACTTACGCGACCAGCCAGATCATTGCGGCAGCCATTGACACCCTGGGACTGGAAGAGGGCGATATCATCCTCTCCGGACGCCAGGCCATTGACGGAGACACCGCCCAGGTCGGTCCGCAGATCGCTGAAAAGCTCCATCTGCCGCAGGTAAGCTACGCTGCGGAAATCACAATGAAGGACAACCGTCTGACCATCAAGCGCATGCTGGAGGACGGCTACATGATGGTGCAGGTGAAGACTCCCTGCCTGATCACCTGTGTCAAGGAACTGAATGAACCACGCTATATGTCCGTCATGGGCATTGAGGACTGCTTTGACAAGGAAATCCGGATACTGGCCTATGATGATCTCAAGGATCATCCGCTGATTGACAAAACCACAATCGGTCTGGCCGGATCACCGACCAATATCTATAAATCATTTACCCCGCCGCAGCGCTCCGCCGGCAGAATGCTCAGCGGCAGCACAGCGGAAATGGCAGCGGAAACCGCACGCATTCTCGCTGAAAAGCATCTGGTCTAGGAGGAAAGACAATGACATTCAACAGTATGAACATTGAAGAATTCCATGATGTCTGGGTCTTTGCGGAACAGCGCGGCGGCGAACTGATGCCTGCTGTGTTTGAGCTGATCAGTGAAGGCAGACGGCTCGCGGATGAAATGGGCTGCCGGCTCTGCGCCGTACTGCCGGGAGCGGATGTCAAGCATCTGGCAGAGAAGCTCGGAGGCTACGGGGCAGACCGTGTCCTGGTCTATGAACATGAACTCCTGAAGGACTACCGGACGGAAACCTATACGGAAATCATTGCTCAGGCAGTGGAAGCCTTTAAACCGGAGATCCTGCTGTTCGGCGCAACGAATATCGGACGGGATCTGGCACCGCGCTGTGCAGCGAGGCTGCACACCGGCCTCTGCGCTGACTGCACACACCTGGATGTGGATACCGAGGGCTACAAAGCATTCCTGCGCAGAGAATCATCCATGGATGTTGACAATACGAACTTTGATTCACCGCTGTTCGACGCGCACAGGAACCTGAAGATGACGAGGCCGGCATTCGGCGGTCATCTGATGGCGACCATCGTCTGCCCGCGCTTCCGGCCTGCTATGGCAACCGTACGTCCGGGTGTCATGAAGCTCGGAGCGTACAGCGAAGAGAAAGCGAAGAACGTAGAAGTACTGGCACCGGACTTCCGGCTGGCGGAGGGCGATGTACAGACTGATGTGCTGGAGACGGTAAAGTCTGCATTGAAGCAGGTGGATCTGATCGGTGCGGATGCCATCGTAGCAGTCGGCCAGGGCATTGCGAAGGATGTGGAGAAAGGCCTGGCGCTGGCACAGGCGCTGGCGGATGAACTGGGCGGTGTACTCGGCGCGACACGTGCGGTCGTGGACAACGGCTGGCTCAGTGCGGACCATCAGGTCGGCCAGACCGGCAAGACCGTACGTCCGAAGCTCTATATTGCTCTGGGCATCTCCGGTGCGATCCAGCACAAGAGCGGCATGCAGGACAGTGAATACATCATTGCGGTGAACCGTTCCGATATGGCACCGATCTTCGAGATTGCGGATATCGGCATCGTCGGTGATCTGTTCGATGTTGTACCGAAGCTGATCGAGGAAATCAGAAAAGAGAAGTAATGGAACTGCAGGAGAAGACACTGGGACAGTGCTTCCGCGAAGCCTGCCGGAGGAATCCGGAGCGGTTGGCTGCGGTGGACAGTGCACGGAAGTACACCTATGAAGAACTGAAGGGCTGCGTGGATGCGCTGGCCGGGTCTTTTCTTGCGCATGGCTTCAGCCATGGATCACATATCGGGATATTCTGCGGTAACCGTGCCGATGCCCTGATCGCCTACTTTGCGGTCTGGTCCATCGGTGCCGTGCTGGTTCCGCTGAACCGGCTCTTTACGGAGCGGGAGCTCAGGGAATGCATCCAGCGTGCGGACATTGAGCTGCTGATCAGCGACCGCGCACTGGATCCCGGCATCCCGGTCTGGCAGATGGACGATCTGCCGGCAGGCAATGTTCCTGAGACCGTGCTCAGGGAAGCACAGGCCCTTGTACAGCCGCAGGATACGGATACCATACTGTTCACCAGCGGTACCCTGGCGGTACCGAAGCCGGTGATGAGTACGCACTATGCCAGGGTGAACATTGCTTTCATGCAGGCTGAGACGCTGCGTCTGACGGAAGATGACCGGGTACTGTCCGTACTTCCCATGTTCCATTGTTTCGGCCTTACCGCCACGGTCCTGCCCACTATACTGGCAGGAGCGTGCCTGTGCTGTCCGGCGGATACGCATTCATACCATATTCTGGACATGATCGAGCAGTACCGGTGCACGGTGTTTACAGCCGTGCCGGCGCTGTTCCTGGCAGTGATGCGCCGTCAGGCAGCGGAGCCGCGGGACATCTCTTCCCTCCGGACGGGGTATGTCGGCGGATCTACCTACAGTGAGGATTTCCTTGAGCAGGCTGAACACTGTCTCGGTATGGTTGTCCTGCCTTCTTTGGGACAGACAGAAGCTACGGCAGGAGTGACCACAGCTTCACTTGATGATCCCTTTGAAGTCCGGGCAAATACCATCGGCCATGTATTCCCGCACATTGAATACCGTATCCGTGATGGAGAGCTCTGCCTGCGGGGCTGGTCCGTGATGCAGGGATACTATGGGATGCCGGAAGAGACGGCAGCTGTCATCGACCGTGATGGCTGGCTGTATACCGGGGATCTGGTCCATGAAGAGGGAGACAGCCTGGTCTATGATGGCAGGAAGCGGGAGCTGATCATCCGCGGCGGGGAGAATATTTCTCCGCTGGAACTGGAGACAGTGCTGCTGGGCGATCCCCGGATCCGGGAGTGCAAAGTGACCGGAATCCATGATCCTCACTACAGTGAGATCGTGTGTGCGTGCATTGTGCCGCAGGATACGCTGACGGAAGAAGACGTGATTGCTGTACTCAAGGATAAAGTGGCGCTCTACAAGCTGCCGCAGAAGATCCTGTTCCTGAAGGAACTGCCGAAGACTTCCACCGGAAAAGTGGATCTGCAGGCCTTGAAGGCATGGATCGAAAAACAGTGAACACAGCGCTTGAAAAATGCAGGGAAAGTGCCCGGAAGGGCACTTTTTATGCGATGTAAGCGGTTTACTGAAGAAGTCAGTATTGCCGCAGGAAATTGAAGTATTATAGAATATCAGATAGTGAGTTTTCAGGAGGAAACATGGGTAAGAAACTGAATATTACAGAAGTAGTGCTCCGTGATGCGAACCAGTCCCAGATCGCAACACGTATGCCTCGTTCGGATTTCGAGGACATCCTCGAGACGATGGACAAGGCAGGCTACTATTCTATGGAAGTCTGGGGCGGTGCAACATTTGATTCCTGCCTTCGTTATCTGGATGAGGATCCGTGGGAGAGACTGCGCTTCATCCGTTCCAAGGTGAAGAATACAAAGCTGCAGATGCTGCTGAGAGGGCAGAATATCCTCGGCTACCGTCATTATTCCGATGACACGGTACGTGCGTTTGTGCGCAAGTCGGTAGAGAACGGCATTGACATCATCCGTATTTTCGATGCACTGAACGATCCGACCAACATGGCTACAGCGATTGACGAGTGCCTGAAGGCCGGAGGCCATGCGCAGGGTACAATCTGCTATACCATCAGCCCGATCCACACGTTCGAGAGCTATGTCGAGCTGGGAAAGAAGCTGGAGCAGATGGGCTGCAATTCCATCTGCATCAAGGATATGGCAGGCATTATGAGCCCGCAGAACGCCTATGATCTGGTATCTGCACTGAAGGCGAATGTCAATCTGCCGATCTATGTACATTCCCACAGCACAACAGGCCTGGGTCCGCTGACACTGATGAAGGCAGCGGAAGCAGGTGCAGCCGGCATTGATACAGCGATCTCCATCTTCTCGGGCGGTACATCCCATCCGGCAACGGAGTCCCTGGTCTATTCTCTGGAAGAGATGGGCTTCGATACGGGTGTGGACCTGAAGGTCTGCCAGAAGATCAATGATCACTTCAAGCCGGTACAGGCGAGATTCCTGAAGGAAGGCGGTCTGAACCCTTCCGTTCTGACAACGAAGATCGAAGCGCTGAACTATCAGATTCCGGGCGGTATGCTGTCGAACCTGATCGCTCAGCTGACTGCGGCAGGCAAGCTCGACAAGCTGGATGAAGCACTGATTGAGACACCGAAGGTCCGTGCGGATATGGGCTATCCTCCTCTGGTCACACCGATGAGCCAGATGGTCGGCACCCAGGCGGTTACAAACGTTCTGACAGGAGAGCGCTACAAGATGATCTCCAAGGAAGTCAAGGCGTACTGCAGAGGCGAATACGGTCATTCTCCGGCACCGATCAGCGAAGAGCTGATGAAGCTTGCGCTGGGTGATGAGAAGCCGATCGAAGGCCGCTACGATGATACGATCGAACCGGAGATTCCCGGTGCAAAGGCATATCTCGGCCCGCTGGCAGAGAGTGAAGAGGACGTTCTGAGCTATGTTGCGTTCCCGCAGCAGGCTGAAGCGTTCCTGAAGGCGCGTGCAGAGAAGAAAGCACTGAAAGTGAGCTATACGATCCAGGAGGCTGAGTAATCATGGGTATTGGACAGGCATTGATCATCGCTGCCTCCGGTTTCCTGACGGTTTTCCTGATGCTGGTGCTGCTTTGGGTGATTATCGGTGTCATCAACAAGGTTGTCAGCGGATTTGCAGCGAAGGAAGCTGCACCTGCTGCACCTGTGAAGACCATGCCCGAAGAGGAGGCAGTGCCGGTACGTGATCTGAACGCCTACGGCGGAGAGCTTGCCGTATACGGTGATATGGATGACAAGACGATTGCCTGCATCATGGCGATTGTCAGTGACGAGACGAAGATTCCGCTGAACCAGCTGATCTTCAGATCGATCAGGGAAGTTCAGTAAAGGGGGGACAGCACAATGAAATACATTGTTGTATTGAACGGAAAGAAATATGAAGTCGAAGTAGAAAAGGGCAATGCGACGGCTGTGTATGCGGGCAAGGCGGAGCCGATGGCTCCGGCAGCGGCACCTGCAGCGCCTGCAGCACCCGCGCCTGTACAGGCAGCGCCTGCAGCACCTGCCGGTGCAGGAGACCCGGTGAAGTCACCGATGCCCGGTACAATTCTGGATGTCAGAGTATCTGCCAACCAGGCGGTCAAGGAAGGAGACATTCTCTTCATCCTGGAAGCCATGAAGATGGAGAACGAGATTGTAGCGCCGCGTGCCGGTACGATCACTTCCGTTACGGTTACCAAAGGTTCCACGGTTCAGACAGACCAGGTTATCGCAACGCTTCAGTAGGAGGATGTCCGCATGAATATTCTCGAAATACTGCTCAAGATCTTCCAGGAATCCGGTTTCGCCGGTCTGGTTGCGGATCCGCGGTCCCTGGTCATGATCCTGCTGGCATGCTTCCTGCTGTATCTCGGTATACACAAGAAGTATGAACCTCTTCTGATGATTCCCATCGCGTTCGGTATGCTGCTGGCCAACCTGCCGCGTACTGGAATCACGGAAGGTCTGATCCACTACCTTTCCCTGGGTGTGGAATACGGTATCTATCCGTCTCTGGTCTTCCTGGGAACAGGTGCTATGACGGATTTCGGACCGTTGATCGCCAACCCGTCTTCCCTGCTGATGGGTGCCGGCGCACAGTTCGGTATCTTTACAGCATTCCTGATGGCGCTGGCGCTCGGATTTGATCCGAAGGTCGCTGCGGCCATCGGTGTCATCGGCGGCGCGGACGGCCCGACAGCCATTCTGACAGCTTCCAAGCTGGCGATGGACTATCTGCCGGCCATTGCGATCGCTGCCTATTCCTACATGGCACTGATCCCGATGATCCAGCCGCCGCTGATGCGTCTGATGACCACGAAGAAAGAGCGCGAAACCGTCATGAAGCAGGCCCGTACGGTCACCAAGACCGAAAGAGTCATCTTCCCGATCGCTGTTACGATCTTCGTCATTCTGCTGATTCCGGATACAGCACCGCTCGTAGGTATGCTGATGTTCGGAAACCTGCTGAAGGAAACCGGTCTGACAGACCGTCTGAGCGATACCGCACAGAACGCTCTGACAAACATCGTTATTATCTTCCTCGGCATCTCTGTAGGTGCCAAGGCTGCTGCAGCGACATTCCTGACGCTGCGTACGATTGAAATCATCATCCTGGGCCTGATCGCCTTCAGCTTCTCCACCATCGGTGGTCTGCTGCTGGGCAAGATCATGTACAGAGTCACCGGCGGCAAGGTCAATCCGCTGATCGGCTCTGCCGGTGTATCGGCAGTACCGATGGCTGCGAGAGTCAGCCAGATGGAAGGCCAGAGGGCCAACCCGAAGAACTATCTGCTCATGCATGCCATGGGTCCGAACGTTGCGGGTGTCATCGGCTCTGCAGTCGCTGCCGGCTTCATGCTGAAGATCTTCGGCGGTTGATAAAGGAAACACTGCGCAGCCTACCAGCTGCGCAGTGATATTTCTCCCGAATTCAGGACACAGGTTTCTCCGGCATCTACAATGAGATTGCCGCTGTCATTGATGCCTGCGGCAGTACCGGTAATGGTTATGCCGTTCCGGACAAAGGACACGGTTCTGCCGAGGATGAAGCAGTGTCTCCTGTACTGTTCCAGCAGATCATTGTGCCTGCCGGGCGTGCACCAGTACAGCAGACGTTCCGTCAGATCCGCCGCAAGGATGTTCCTGTCCAGGTCCGGACACTGCAGGGAGCCTGCCTTGCCGCGGAGATCCTCCGGGAATTCCTCCTGTGCAATGTTCACACCGATGCCGATGATGATGCCGGGAACCGTTCCGTCTGCCAGGCGGGGGGACTCGCACAGAATGCCGGCAACCTTGCGCTCTTCCAGATAGAGATCGTTCACCCACTTGATGCCGCAGGAGATCCCCGCGCAGGAAGCGATGCTCTGCTGAAGGGATACAGCTGCAGCAAGGGTGGCATCGGATACGGCGGTGCGTTCATCACCCGGCAGCGTCAGGCTGTAGTACAGCCCGCTCTGCGGAGAGAAGAAGGAGTGTCCCTGACGCCCCCGGCCGGCGGTCTGGGTTTCAGCAAGGATCAGATACGGAGGCTGTGCACCTTGATGCAGAAGTTCTCTGGCCAGGGTATTGGTGGAGTCCACCGTGTCCAGAACCGTGACCGGAAGATCAAGTGAAGAGATCCTCTGACGGATCTCAGATTCAGACAAGTGTTTCATGGAACAATTATACCCTGAACGATGAATCAGTGGTATGATGATACAAATGGTTTATTCGCAGCAGATGCTGTGAGAGTAAAGAAAGAGGATTGAGTGAAATGATTGATTTAACAAAGTACGGAATTACCGGAACAAAGGAAGTCGTCTACAATCCGTCCTACGAGTTTCTTTTCGAAGAGGAAATGAAGCCCGAACTGACCGGCTATGAAAAGGGTCAGCTGACGGAACTGGGTGCTGTCAACGTCATGACAGGTATCTACACAGGACGTTCCCCGAAGGACAAGTACATTGTCATGGACGAGAATTCCAAGGATACCGTATGGTGGAATACACCGGAATATCCGAACGACAACCACGAACTGTCCCAGGAGAACTGGGAAAAGCTGAAGGCACTGGCAATCAAGGAACTGTCCGACAAGAGACTGTTCGTTGTCGATGCATTCTGCGGCGCCAACAAGGATACCCGCATGGCTGTACGCTTCATCATGGAAGTCGCCTGGCAGGCTCACTTTGTGCGCAACATGTTCATCAAGCCGACGGAAGAGGAAGAGAAGGAGTTCGTTCCGAACTTCACGGTTTATACTGCTTCCCTGGCCAAGGTAGATGACTACAAGGAAATGGGTCTGAACTCCGAGACAGCGGTTGCTTTCAACATTACCAGCCGTGAGCAGGTCATCCTGAAT
>JAEEYJ010000153.1 GCA_016291725.1 Solobacterium sp. | reverse complement strand
CTGGGCAATCTGATCCTGACAGCCATGACACAGCTGAGCGGATCCTTTCTGGACGCGATCCAGACGGTAGGGCAGGTCCTGAACGTCAAGGGCAGGATCATCCCCGCCACCCTCCAGGTCATTACTCTGTACGCACTGATGAAGGACGGTGTGATCGTCAAAGGAGAAGCCAACATCCCTACGGTACACAATCATATTTCCAAGGTGTTCTACGACTGTGAAGTCACTGCGACGCCGGCCGCGGTGGAAGCCATCAAGGAAGCGGATCTGATCATCTACGGCATCGGATCGGTCTATACCAGCCTGATTCCCAACATCATCATTCCCGAGATCTCCCAGGCGCTGCAGGAGACAAAGGCAAAGCGGGTATACTTCGCCAATGCCATGACCCAGCCGGGAGAGACGGACGGCTACAGTGTAGAGGATCATGTACAGGCTTTGCTGGATCATGGTGCGCCTGTAGACCTCGTCGTTGTCGCAAACGATGAACTCCCGAAGCAGAATGTCCGGAATTACTTCAATCAGAACAGTATGCCGGTCGTTCTGGAAGAAGACGGGCATAGCTATGAAGTCATGGAAACTTCTCTGCTGAACTTCGAAAACGGGCTGATCCGCCATGATGCAGCAAAGATCCGGGAGACGGTTGAGGAACTGCTGGAGAGTGTGTAATGTCGTTTGCAGGAGACATCAAATCGGAAATCTCTGTGCATGAAATGCAGGATGCTGAAGCAGAGGCAGAGCTTTCCGCACTGATACAGATGACATCGTCCCTGTCGATCTCAAGCCGGGGGCTGACTTTGTTATGCACGACAGAGAATGCCAGTGTGGCAAGGGTGATCTACCGCCTGTGCAGGGATCTGTTTGACGCAAGGATCACGCCTTCCGTCAAACGGAGGGTCAATCTGAAGAAGAACCTGGTTTATTCCCTGCGCATTGAGGGCAATGTGCGGGAGATGCTCAATGTTCTCGGACTGTACTCAGCCTACGGACTGCGGGACAGGCCGCTGATGAAGCTGGTTGCGAAGGACAGCTGTGCAAGAGCCTACCTGGCGGGTGCGTTCATGGCCCAGGGATCGTGCAATTCCCCGGAGACGTCAAACTATCACCTGGATGTTCTCTGCTCCAACCGGAAGCACGCAGAGTTCATCCTGGAGCTGATGAAACGCTTCGGGATTGAAGGCAAGCGGACGGAGCGCAGGGGACATGATATCGTCTATGTTAAGTCGGCAGAGAAGATCGCGGACTTTCTGCGGGTCATCGGGGCGGACCGCTGCCTGATGGAATTCGAGAATATCCGGATCGACCGGGACCTGGCCAGCAGCATCACCCGGCTGAACAATGTTGAAATCGCCAATGAAGTCAGGATGATCAAGGCGGGTGAAAAGCAGCTGGAGGACATCGAGGTTCTGGAGGCCTATGATATGATCCGGAATCTGGATGACCGGCTGAAGGATGTCATCGGACTGCGCAGGGAATTCCCGGAAGCTTCCCTGACGGAACTGGCGGAGATCTATGAAGACCGGACCGGAACCAGGATGTCGAAATCCGGCCTGAAGCACCGGTTTGTCCGGCTTCATGAAATGCGTGTGAAAGCGGAAAAGGACAGAGAGGAGAGACCATGATCAGAAAAGCAAAGAGTACAGACAGAACGGCTGTCAAGAATATCTGGAAAAAGAACTATTCCACCATGGATCCCCGGTACCTGGAATACCGTTTCCGCAATGTCTGGCCTCTGGAAGAGGTATATACCAGTGTACGGGAGGATGAGATCATCGGTGCAGTGGAAAGAAGAAAGTACGCTCTGATGTTCAACGGAAGGGTGATCCAGTCCAGCGTGCTTTCCGGACTGACGCTGGAACCCAGAATGCGCAGCTCCCGGAATGAACTGGAACTGCTGGATACAGCAATCGATGCCTGCGAGCATTCCGAGCTGCTGACGTTTGCGGCCAATGACCGTCCGGATCTGTGGCATGCCTACGGATTCGAACCGGTATACCGAAGAAGGGACTACCATCTGACCAGGGATAAGATCCAGAGCATCACGATCTTCGGCTGTGCCTACGATCCTTCCCCCCTGGATATGATCAAGGTGTATTCCAACTTCTGCAAACGGTTCAACGGCTTCTTTGCCAGAACCCTGGATGATTTCAAGGAACTGAAGCAGGAAGTCGCGTCCCGCAGCGGGAAGATCGTTGCCTACTACGATTCCAAAAACAACATCAGGGGCTACGCAGTCCTGCTCATCGAAGGGCGGGAAGTACGGATCCGGGAATGTGTATACCTGGATTCCATGGCACTGATGAAGCTGGTGAACGCTGCGCTGCAGGACCGCGCGGATGTACATCTGGTCGTCTCGGAAGCGGAAAAGCTCGATGTCCTGTTCCCGGACTGCGAGGTGCGGATCTACGATTCCATGATGGTCCGTCTGAACGATCCGGAACTGTTTTCCCGGCTGTTCGGGAAGAAAGTGTACAATGCCCGGGAGGCATTCGCGCTTTCTGCCAGACCGCTCAATTTAAGTGAATTACAATAGGAATATGGTGTATAATATTGCAGAGAATTAAAGAATAGTCTCAGGAGGATAACGTATTATGACTAATGTAAAAGTAGCGATCAACGGATTCGGCCGTATCGGTCGTCTGGCGTTCCGTCAGATGTTCGGTGCCGAGGGATATGAGATCGTTGCGATCAACGACCTGACAAAGCCTTCCATGCTGGCTCACCTGCTGAAGTATGATACAGCACAGGGCGGCTACGCAGGCGTCTACGGCGAAGGCAAGCACACAGTTACAGCTGATGATGAAGCCAACACGATTACAGTTGACGGCAAGACACTGAAGATCTACAAGGAAGCCGATGCGGCGAATCTGCCTTGGGGCGATCTGGGTGTAGATGTTGTCCTGGAGTGCACAGGCTTCTACACATCCAAGGCAAAGGCAGAGGCTCACATCAAGGCCGGTGCCCGCAAGGTTGTTATCTCGGCTCCTGCAGGAAACGATCTGCCGACGATTGTATACAATGTCAACCACACAACACTGAAGCCGGAAGATACCATCATCTCCGCAGCATCCTGCACAACGAACTGCCTGGCTCCGATGACAGACGCACTGAACAAGTTCGCTCCGATCCAGGGCGGCATCATGTGCACAGTACACGCATACACAGGCGACCAGATGATTCTGGACGGCCCGCAGCGCAAGGGTGATATGCGCCGTTCCCGTGCCGGTGCGATGAACATCGTTCCGAACAGCACAGGTGCAGCGAAGGCAATCGGCCTGGTCATCCCTGAACTGAACGGCAAGCTCATCGGCGCAGCACAGCGTGTTCCGACGATGACAGGTTCCACCACACTGCTGTTTGCGGTAGTCAAGGGTGAGGACATCACTGTGGAAGGTGTCAATGCGGCTATGAAGGCAGCGTCCAACGAGTCCTTCGGCTACAACGAGGATCCGATCGTTTCTTCCGATATCATCGGTATGCGCTTCGGTTCCCTGTTCGATGCGACACAGACCATGGTTACCAAGGTCGGCGATGGACTGTATGAAGTTCAGGTTGTCTCCTGGTATGACAACGAGAACTCCTACACATCCCAGATGGTCCGTACAATCAAGTACTTCTCCGAGCTGGCATAAGGAACAGTCAATTACAGGCTCCTTCGGGAGCCTGTTTTTCTGTATTGATCACTCTGTATATAATGGAAGAAAGAAAAGAAGAGGTATCAGAATGGAATTCAAAGAACTGATCCAGCAGCGCCGCAGTGTGCGGAACTATGCAGAATCCATTTCCTACGATGATCTCAGAGAGATCCTGATCCAGGCCCAGCAGGCACCTTCCTGGGCAAATACCCAGACAGCCAGAGTCTACGCTGTACAGAGCGAGGAGATGCTGGAGACATTCCGTGAGCAGGCGCTTCCGGAGTTCAACCGGAAGAACTCCGCCGGTGCAGCTTTGCTGGTAACGACGTTTGTCAAAGGCCTAGCCGGATTCAGGGACGGCAGCCAGGTCAATGAACCGGGCAACGGCTGGGGTGCGTATGACCTCGGGCTCCACGATGCCTACCTGGTCCTGGCTGCGAAGGATGCCGGGTATGATACACTGATCATTGGCATGCGCTACGCAGACATCATCCGTGAGATGCTGGGAATCCCCGAGAATGAAGAGATCATGTCCGTGATCGCCATCGGCAAGCAGGCCAAGGAACCTGCCATGCGTCCCCGCAAGGATCCGGATGAGGTCATGAAGTTCTTCTGAGGACATAGAAAAATGCATTCCATCGGGAATGCATTTTCATTTACGTTCAGCTTTTCAGCAGTTCCTTGACCTTTTCCGCCATTGCCTCGCCGTCACCCTTCAGCATGACCATGACGTTCTTCAGCGGCAGCTGATCCGCGTAGACATAGAGATCGCTGACGGTTTTGCCGAAGGCAGGGCCGGAACGGGTCTCCACATTG
>JAEEYJ010000152.1 GCA_016291725.1 Solobacterium sp. | reverse complement strand
CCTGCGGAACGCGATTGTGCACCAGCGGGACAATCAGCAGGAGATTATGGCCGTTCCCACGGATACTGTCGTGGAAACAATCGAGATGATCGAAGAACTGCTGGTACGGCGTTCTGCGCTGAACTATTCGCAGTACCCGGTCCATCATGTCAATGACCGGATGTCCATCAGTGATGCGTTCGACTACATGAAGGACCATAGAATCGCCAAGCTGCCCATCTATGGGAAGGGCGGCTTCCGCGGAGTCATTACGATGACGGAGATCGCGGAATGGTACCGTCTGGGCAGAAGCGGTGATGAGCCGGTAGAGAAGCTCACAGCCATCGGTACCCGTGAAGAGGTGTACTTTATGCCGAAGGAAACAGAGATCCAGCAGGTACTGGACATCTTCGCGGACAATCTGATGAAGAAAAAGACTTCTCCGCTGATCCTGATTACGGAAACCGGATCCAAGAAAGAGACACCGGTCGGGATCATTTCCATCTATGATATGGCCAAGATTCTGGAAACCCTTATATAAAAGAGGTTGAAAAACAACGGTGATACGATACAATATTGATTGTTCACAATAAGGAGAATTCATTATGGCAAAAGCGATTGCAACAAAAAAGACCCTGGCAGAAGCACTGGCAGGCGAACTCGGTCTGACAAAGAAAGCGGCAGCTGAAGCGGTCACATTCATTTTCGATGAAATGGCTGAGACACTGAAGGATGGCGGCACCGTCGATATCAACGGGTTCGGCAAGTTCACAGTCAAGAACAGGGCAGGCCGTACAGGCGTCAATCCCCGTACAGGCGAGACACTGGAAATCAATCCGTCCAAGGTTCCGGCTTTCAAGGCCAGCAAGACTCTGAAGGAAAGAGTCAAGTAATTGACCGGGAATAGTTTACAGACAGAAAAACCGTGAAGCAGAAGTGCCTCACGGTTTTTTATCAGTATGCCAGCTTCCGGTCGATGGTATGCAGCAGCGGCTTTCCTGCCAGGAAACGCTGCAGGTTCTCCTTGACAACGGACATCACGGCTTCGTAGTTGGCCGGAGAGGTCCAGCGTCCGGCAATGTGCGGTGTCAGAACCACGCGCTCTGCAGTCCACAGCGGGCTGTTGAGGGGCAGGGGTTCCTGTTCCATTACATCGAGCAGAACCCCGCGGAACCAGCCGTCCTTCATGACCGTCAGTAGATCATCCGTGACCACGGCTGTACCGCGTCCGACATTGATCAGCACCGCGTCTTTCTTCATCTTCCTGAACCGCGCTTCATGGAAAGCGCCTGCCGTTTCCGGGGTGTGCGGCATGGACAGCACTACGAAGTCCGCTTCCGGAAGAATCTCATCCATTGTATCCATGGTATACAGCTTCTTTACAAAGTCCGGCTGATCATGCAGCGTACGACGGACACCGTAGCACTCCATTCCGAGCATGGAGCACAGGCGCAGGTATTCTGTACCGATCGCCCCCATTCCGACGGAAAGGACCTTGGTGCCGGCTACACGGTAGAGCGGTGTATCCCGGTTCCAGATCCGCTCCCGCTGGCGTTCCATGAACATCGGAAAGTTCTTCTGGAACATCAGTGTCGCTGTGAGCAGATACTCCGCAATGCCCTTGCCATAGGCTCCGTAGGCATTGGCTACCGGAATCTCATCCGGTATATCCGACAGGTCTCCGCTGCCGGCACTCAGCAATTGGACCAGCTTCAGCTGCGGCATACGCTCGACCAATTGCTTGTTATGGGCACCGACGAGAACTTCCGTTCCGACGGTGCGCGGGTCTTCCGGATCCGTGATGATTTCCAGACCGGGGATCCGGTCCAGTTCCTGCAGAGTGTGCTCCTTGAGAGCTTCATTGATGAATACAATCATAATCCGTTCCTCTTTGTATCCATTGTATCACCCTGATGGAAATCAGTAAGGGAATGCGCTATATTATTAGATAAACAGATCAGGGGGTTTTGTTATGTTCAAAACGTTCAAATGGCAGTCAATGATGATCGCATTGATCTATATAGCGGGTGGTGTCGGACTGCTCTTCTTTACACAGACCATCGAGCATATGCTGGTGGATCTGATCGGTATTGCGCTGATTGTGATCGGAATGCTGCATATCATAGGGTATCTGCTGATGGATATTGTGAGCGCTGTCTACCGGAATGATCTGATCAACGGTATTGTACTGATGCTGGTGGGCGGTCTTGTCATCTATCAGAAGAAGACGTTCCAGGAAATGGTTCCGTTGATTCTGGCGCTGATGGTCATTGTCAGCGGTGTATTCAAGATCCAGGACGGCATTGATACCCATCGTATGGGATACAGTTTCGGCATTGCGTACGGACTGGCTGTGATTTCCATCGGAATCGGAGCCCTGATCATGTTCAATGTGATCAAGGAGCCGGATATTGTTACGAAAGTACTGGGCGGCGGTCTGCTGTACAGCGGTGTGACGGATCTGTTTGACTCTTTGTTCGTATCCGGCAAGCTGCGCAGATACATCAAGGAACAGGAAGCCAGCAAGGAGAAGGCGGAGGAAGTGTACAAACCGCGTCCGGAAAAGAAGGAAGAACCGTATATTCCGCCTGTGCTGACACCGGAAGAGAAGGAAATCAAGCTGGAGAAACCGGCAATGACCATTCCCAGCTATGACGAGGTCGCCGACAACAGTATTGAACTGACGCTGGATCCCGAACCGGCTGAAACAGAGCAGACGGACAATGTGCAATAACTGGCTGACAATCGGTCCGCTGACCATTCATGGCTACGGCTTCATGATTGCGGTCGGCATCCTGGTGTCCCTGACGATCACCGAGCGCAAGGCGAAAAGCCGCGGCCTGAGTGAAACCATTGTCGACAACATGCTCTGGCTTGGGCTTCTGTTCGGCTTTCTCGGGGCAAAGCTGCTCTACCTGATCGTCAACTGGCAGGACTTCATCCAGGACCCGCTGCATTTCATCGGATCATCGGGATGGGTGGTGTACGGAGGTCTGATTTGCGGGACCCTGGCAGCCTGGCTGTATACAAAGTCGAAAGGCGCGGATTTCCTGACGTATTTCAACATGATCGCGCCGCAGATCTCTCTTTCCCAGGCATTCGGCAGAATCGGTTGCTTCTTTGCCGGCTGCTGCTACGGAAAGATAACGCACAGCCGTTTCGGTGTGGTATTCCCTGCAGGGTCCCTGGCACCGGCAGGTGTCAGCCTGATTCCGACACAGTTGATTTCCGCCTTCGGAAACTTCGTGTTCTTCCTGATCCTGCATAACATTGAAAAGGATGAGAAGTACAGAAGGATGACCGGCGGGCTCTATATTGTTCTGTACAGCATCGGCAGATTCATGATTGAATTTCTGCGCGGAGACGCTGAGCGGGGTGCAGTCGGGATCCTGTCCACATCCCAGTTCATTGCTGTACTGACACTGTTATTCGGGTTGTTCATCGTCCTGAGGACAAGGAAAAGAGAGGGAACGGAATGAAGGTAGCTCTGGCAAACGACCATACAGCGGTTGAATACAAAAAGGAAATCATTGAATGGCTGAAGGAACAGGGCTGGGAAGTCCTGGATCTCGGCACAAACGAAACAGCGAGCACGGATTATCCGGTCTGGGGTGAAAAGGCTGCTCTGGCTGTGGTGAACGGAGAAGCGGATTTCGGCATCGGAATCTGCGGAACCGGACTGGGGATTTCACTTGCCTGCAACAAGGTGCGGGGAATCCGGGCGTGTGTGTGCTCCGAGCCCTATACGGCGCATTATTCCCGCGCGCACAACAACTGCAATATTATCTGCTTCGGTTCCCGCCTGGTCGGTCCGGAAATGGCAAAGATGATCCTGAAGGAGTTCCTGACGACACCGTTTGAAGGCGGACGCCATGCCCGCAGGGTCAATATGATCATGGATATTGAGGAACGGTACCGGTGAGCAGGATCCTGAAAAGAACCATTGCTGCACTGGCAGTGCTCTGTGCACTGTACTTTATGCCGTTTGTGACCTCCGGAACAACGGATGATGCAGGGAAGAACTGGAACGTTCCATTCGGAGTGTCCTTTGTACAGCGTACGGACAGCAGTGTTGTATTCCGTTCTTTCCGCAGTGCCTATGCACTGGGGAAGGACGCGGAAAACGCTGTGCATTCCTACGAAGAAACCGGGTGCTACGGCAGGACGTACTACTACGACGAAGTACAGGATGTATCCATCTACGCCCACTCCGAGGAGAACGGTCTGCCGAGCACACTGACCTATCATTTTGAAAACGGCAATATCTGTGCAGGCTGGTCTCTTGATGATGAAATTGCCTGGCCGTTCGGTGATCCGCTGGCATCCATAAAAGGACTGACAAAGGAAAAAGCCCTTGAGGAGGGCTGGCTGGTCATCGAGGACGGTATATGCCCGAATGTGCCTGTGTACAATGATTTCTCCAGAATGGTCAAGCAGGGTGTATTCTGCTATCTGCGGACGGTCATCTATGAACAGGGTGTCTGCCGCATGATCGATATCCAGCTGCTGGAAAACGGTCACTTCCGGGTGATCCGCTGTGATGGAACAACAGCCGAGGAAAAGGACTACATCCGGCTGAGTGATTCCGAGCTGGCGGACGGCAGTAAACCGGTCTATGTTTATGAAGAAAACTCCGCTCTGGCAGAACCGGAACTGCTGTTTACAGTCAAATAAAAGAATCCGTTCAGAGGAACGGACTCTTTTTTTGTGTCAGAACCAGCCTTGCTTGATCATGGCATCCGCAACACGCTGGAAGCCTGCGATATTGGCTCCTTTGTTCAGATCGTAGCCGAAACCGTAAGCTTCTGCAGCCTCCGCAGAGGTCCTGTAGATGTTCTTCATAATACCGTCCAGTCTGCTGTTGACTTCCTCTGCTGTCCACATGAGCCCGGTACGGTTCTGGGACATTTCCAGTCCGGATACAGCAACGCCTCCGGCATTGACAGCCTTGGAAGGCGCGCAGATGTATCCGGCTTCCTTCAGCATATGAAGCGCATCCGGTTCCGTAGGCATGTTGGATACTTCCATGTAGTATTTCCCGCCGGCACGGATGATCCTGGCGGCATCTTCCGCACGGACTTCATTCTGTGTTGCACAGGGCATCCAGATGTCCGCTTCAATATTCCCCCAGGGCTTTTCTCCCGGGAAGAAGGGTACATGGAACCGTTCTGCGTACATCTGTACGGAACGATGGCTGTCTGCCCGGATTTCGAGAAGAGCGTTGATCTTTTCTTCTGTAACGATGCCATCGGGATCATAGACATAGCCGTCCCTTCCGGAAACAGTTACCGGGAGAGCACCGAGTGAGGCGGCCTTTTTGATCACGCCCCAGGCTGCGTTTCCATAGCCTGATACCGCAATGCGCTTGCCCTGGATCGTATCGTTTTCGTGGCGGAGCACTTCCTGCAGGAAGGTGACTGCACCGTAGCCGGTCGCTTCCGGACGGAGCAGGGAGCCGCCGTAGGCAGGATCCTTTCCGGTCAGTACACTGTTCTGCCAGGTGCCGGTCAGCCTGCGGTACTGTCCGTACAGCCAGCCGATCTCCTTGGAACTGACGCCGATATCACCCGCAGGTACATCCACTTCCGGTCCGATATGCCGGTACAGCTCCGTCATGAATGCCTGGCAGAAGCGCATGATTTCACCGTCGCTCTTTCCTGCGGGAGTGAAGTCGCTGCCTCCTTTTCCGCCGCCCATCGGCAGTCCGGTCAGAGCATTCTTGAAGGTTTGTTCGAAGCCGAGGAACTTCAGGGTTCCCAGGGACAGATTCTCCGCAAAGCGCAGACCGCCTTTGTACGGTCCGATGGCGCCGTTGAACTGCACTCTCCAGCCGCGGTTGACCTGCGGCTGTCCAAGATCATCCATCCATACAACACGGAATGACACAACCCGGTCCGGTTCGATCATACGCTCCAGCAGTGCATGTTCCCGGTATTCAGGGTGCGCGTCCAGAACCGGACCGACGGATGCAAAGACTTCCTGTACGGCCTCGTGGAACTCGGTTTCAAACGGGTCTCTTTCCCTGAGCTTTGTCAGGGTCTTTTCAATATAATCGTTCATAGCAATCAGATGAGATAGGGATCCAGCCGGGCATCCACCTCTGCCTTTCTCTTGACCTTGGGATTCTGAATCAGTCTGCCGCGCGCCATGACCATCCGTACATTGCGCAGGGTAGTCAGATCACTCAGCGGATTGTCATCCGTTACAATCAGGTCGGCTTCCTTGCCGGGCTCTATGGAACCGGTGATATCACCGATGCCGGCAAGCCGGGCATTGCGCAGTGTGGCAGTATACAGAGCGAACCGGTTGGTAACCCCGACGTACTTGACGAAGTAGACCAGTTCACGCCAGAAGTCATACTGGGTGATGTACGGACAGCCGACATCATTGCCCAGGGCGACAGGGATGTCATTCGCAATGGCAGCCTTTGCGTTGTCCACGACACCGTTGAAGACCATTTCACCATTGAACTGATCAATGTCGCGCACACCGCTGACAGACAGGTCGAACAGGGCGTAGGGCAGTGCAGGGGAAAGCGTGGTGACAAGGAAAGCATTGCGCTCCTTGAACAGGTTCAGGGTTTCCTCTGTCGGTGCAGCACCGTGCTCGATGGAATCTACACCGTTCTCCAGTGCTGCCTTGACACCTTCCGTACTTTCGACGTGCGCGGCAACGATCAGTCCGTGCTTATGTGCTTCTTCGCATGCAGCACGGATGATGGCCGGTTCCATCTTCATCTCGCCGGGCGTACCTTTTTCCTTGGCGTCCAGGACACCGCCGGTAATCATCAGCTTGATAAGATCGGGCTTCTGGGCTGCGATGTCATCAACGAACTGTACCGCTTCCTTTGGATTGCGCGCTTCCAGTCCGAGAGATCCTGCCATATGTCCGCCGGGGACGGATACAGCCATGTTGCCGGCAAGGATCCTCGGTCCGCTGCGTTTTCCGCTGCGGATCTCATCACGCAGCCGTGTATCGTAGTCGCGGAAGCCGCCGACAGTGCGGATGGTCGTGACACCGCTGTTCAGCTCGATCTCTGCAAAACCGGCGACCATGCGGTAGACGACAGCCCGGGTGATCGGATTGCTGAAAAGCCTGCGTACAAGCGCTGCGTTGTCCTTCTGGCGCATATCAGTGCTGCCGTTTCCTGCCAGATGTACATGCATGTTGATGAGACCCGGCATCAGCCAGCGGCCCTGCAGGTCGATGGGTTCATAGCCTTCAGGCAGTTCTTCTGTAATGGCTTCGATCCGTGTCCCGTTGATCAGTACATTCTTTCCCTCGATGGGCTCCATGTCCTGGGTTCCGTCCAGGATATGCCCGTTGATCAGTGCATACTTCATATCAATTCTCTT
>JAEEYJ010000151.1 GCA_016291725.1 Solobacterium sp. | reverse complement strand
CTGGATCCTGTACGCAATCGGTCTTCACCTGCGGCTGAACAGGAACCGGCGGGGCAGGTTCATGGCCTGGTTTGCCGTAGTATCCGTGCCGGTGGTGCTGTTTACCTTCATCGGTGTCAATACACTGATGTCCGGCCTGCATTCCTACGGAGCACTGATTCTACCGTTGATGTAATGAAAACAGTGAAAGCTGTTTTCTTTTTTTCGGATATTCTGTGAGGAAACTGAACAGATATTGCTGTACTGCCGGTTCTGCAGGTCTATAATGAACAATGATAAAACTCAGGGCAGGGTGGAATTCCCGACCGGCGGTATACCCCGCGAGCTCCATGGAGCAGGATACGGTGCAACTCCGTAGGCGACAGTAGAGTCTGGATGGAAGAGTACTCTTTGCATAGATTACCCGGAGACTTTTATCAAAGCCTCCTTTTTTTACGGGAGGGAGAGGAGAAAAACATGTCTGAAAGCACAAACACGTCCACCATCCGCAGAACAGCCAGGATTGCTGTACTCGGCGCCGTCTCCTTCGCACTGATGATGATTGAATTCCCGCTGCCTTTTGTTGCGCCGCCGTTCTACAAGATGGATTTCAGTGAACTCGCGGTTATGATCGGCGGATTCGCTATGGGACCCGGTGCAGCCTGCATGATCGAAGGAATCAAGGTTCTGCTGAATCTTCTGTTCCAGGGTACGGATACCATGTTTGTCGGAGAAACCGCCAACTTCCTCATCGGCTGCGCCTTCGCCGTCCCCGCGTCCATGATCTACCACCGGCATAAGACGAAAGCAAACGCCGTAAAAGGCCTGGTCTGCGGCACCCTGGTCATGGCAATGATGGGTGTCCTCTTCAATTTCTTTATTCTGCTGCCGGCATACAGCTATTTCTATCATCTGGACCTGAACATCATCATCGGGATGGGTTCGGCCATCTTCCCGTTCATCGATACAAAGCTGAAGTTTGTCATTGCCTGCGTAACCCCGTTCAATCTGATCAAGGGGACCATCATCAGTATACTGACGGTCGTACTGTACAAACGCATCTCCCCGCTGCTCCATTAATCATGCTATAATGTTGAAGATTATGGAGATCTGATTATGGCAAAGTATTCACGCACAGCAAAATATGAAGAACTGAGAAACCGGATCCAGAACGATACCGATACAAAGATCGGTACCGGAGGAAAGGATCTGAGCACCTACGAGGACAAACTGAACCGGATCGATGCCAATGCTTTCAAGGCACCACAGGAGTATACTGCAGCCGACCACGACCCGATTCATCAGAGAAGAACCCAGGACTATGAACCCAGGCCTGCGGTGGAAACCGTACCTGTACAGGAAAAACCATCCGCCCATGAGCCTTCATTTGACCCGTCCTTCCTCGGAACAAGCGGTTTTTCCGGTATGCTGGACAATGAATACCTGGATGAATACATCAATGAAGTCAAGCGGTACAACAAGGACCAGGGTGTAGCGTTCAGTACGAATACCCGGATGAACATTCTTCATGACCTGAAGAAGGACAAGGAAGAAGTCGAAACGGTCAATGTAAAGCCGTTCCGCGACAAGGAACCTGTCCAGAAGGAAGAGGATACTACCGAACTGCCGCCGATCTTCGCCAGAAAGGAAAAGAAGGAGCCTGCTCCTGCAGAAGCGGAACCGACAAATCCTTATGGATTCGATCTGCCGGATTTCCCGTTCATTGAGGACAGGAACGAACCTGTCGCTTCCACTGTCTC
The DNA here is from genome assembly GCA_016291725.1 of Solobacterium sp. Taxonomy (GTDB): domain Bacteria; phylum Bacillota_I; class Bacilli_A; order Erysipelotrichales; family Erysipelotrichaceae; genus Bulleidia. The sequence goes on along the minus strand of JAEEYJ010000151.1, from coordinate 9,357 downwards.
CCGTACGAAGGAAGACATTGCGGCAGAGGTGAAGAACCTGATGCAGAACCAGTACCAGCCGCAGCCCGCGAAGGAAGAAACGCGGACCGTCAACTATGATTACCAGCTGGAAGAAGAGAGAACGGCCCGCCAGCAGCTGCTCAATGAAACAACGCAGATGCGTGCGCAGCTGGATACCTATGAGGATAACCTGGAAGAAGTCAATGACCGTGTACAGCGTACCAACCAGGTGCTGAACGGTGTACTGATTGCGCTGATTCTGGTGCTGTTCGTACTGCTGGCAGTGGTGATTTACTGGATTCTGAACTCGAAGGGAGTACTCTGATGCGCAGGATCAATATTGCGATTGACGGACCGAGTGCTGCCGGAAAAAGCTCCATTTCGGATATGCTGGCAGAGAAGTACGGATATATCCATGTTGATACAGGTGCGATGTACCGCTGCCTTGGCCTGAACGCATTGCGCAGCGGTGTCAGCGACCAGGATGAAGAAGCACTGTGCCGGCTGCTGGCTGAGACGGAGATCGAGCTGCATACCGACGGCAGTGTGTATATGAACGGTGAGGATGTCAGCAAGGCCATCCGTTCGGATGAGGTATCCATGCTTGCCAGCAACGTATCCAAGTGGAAGAATGTACGTGCGGAGATGGTGCGCCGCCAGCAGAAGATGGCGGAAGCGAAGGGATTCATCATGGACGGCAGGGATATCGGCACTGTGGTCCTGACCGACGCAGAGGTAAAGATCTTCCTGACAGCCAGCGCGGAAGCCAGGGCAAAGCGCAGATGGCTCCAGAACCAGGCTGCCGGCATCACCGGACATACACTGGAGGAACTGCGGGATGAAATCGCCAGAAGGGATGAACAGGATTCCGGAAGGGAGAATTCACCGCTGAAGCAGGCGGAGGATGCCGTGCTGGTGGATTCCAGCGACCTGAGCAAGGAAGAGGTCGTAGAGGTCATCAGTGCCCTTGTAGACCGTGCCTGTGCGGAGGAAGAGTCATGAGCAGAGGAACCATCGCAATCGTTGGCCGCCCGAATGTCGGGAAGTCAACGATTTTTAACCGAATTGCCGGTGAACGGCTCTCCATTGTCAACGATACACCCGGAGTGACCCGTGACAGACTGTACGCCCTGTGCAGCTGGACCGGTGTGGAATTCCATCTCATAGATACGGGCGGAATCCAGTTGGCGGATCAGCCGTATCAGGAAGAGATCCGCGCGCAGGTGGAGATTGCTGTGGAGGAAGCCGATGTTATCCTCATGGTTACCAGTGTCAGAACCGGGCTGAGTGATGATGATCTGTATATCGCATCGATGCTGCAGCGTTCGGGAAAACCCGTAGTCGTAGCAGCCAATATGGTGGATGATACAACCAAGATCGCATTGAGCTATGAATTCTACGCTCTGGGGCTGGGGGATCCGGTTCCCTGTTCGGGCATCCACGGTGCCGGAATCGGCGATGTACTGGACGCATGCCTGAAGGAAATGCCGGAACAGGAAGAAACACCGGTATACGAAGGCCTCAGGATTGCTGTCATCGGTGAACCGAATGTCGGCAAGAGCTCGCTCGTCAATGCCATCCTGAACCAGGAGAGATCCATTGTTTCCAATGAACAGGGAACGACACGGGATGCCGTGGATACACCGTTTGAAGTGGACGGAAAGAAATACGTCATCGTGGATACAGCCGGAATACGCAAGCGCGGCAAGGTCTACGAGGACATCGAGAAATACTCTGTCCTGCGGGCGATGAGCGCGATCAGCCGCTGCGATGTTGTGCTGTTCCTGATCGATGCCGAAGCCGGCATCCGGGAACAGGACAAGCATGTTGCCGGCTATGCATCGGACGCAGGCAAACCCATCATCATTGTAGTGAACAAATGGGACGCTCTGGAGAAGGACGAGCATACCATGCACGTCTTTGAAGAGGAGATCCGCAAACAGTTCGTCTATCTCTCATACGCTCCCGTAGTCTTCGTCAGCGCAAAGACAAAGCAGCGGGTGAAGAATGTCCTTCCGGAGGCAGAACGTGTATATGAGAATGCGTCCAGGCGCATTGCGACCAATGTTCTGAATGAAGTCATCTCCGATGCGCAGGTGACCACACCTGCACCGGCACGCAACGGAAAGAGATTCCGCATCTACTACGCGACGCAGGTGTCGGTCAATCCCCCGACATTCGTACTGTCCTGCAATGATCCGAAGCTGATGCACTTTACCTATCAGCGCTACATTGAGAACCAGCTCAGGAATGCCTTTGATTTCGAAGGAACACCGGTCCGGATCATTGCCAGAAAGAAGATCAGCGAATGATGGATGTATCTCTGGCGCCCTGGCCTGTACCCGGATCAGGGGAACTGCAGGATCTTTATGAACATACAGATCAGAAATACTGTCTGACCATCCTGCCTGTACCGCTGCCTGAACAGTCAACGGTACAGTATCTGAATGCCGTGCATACCGGTATGGCAGGGCAGAGAAGGCTGTATACCCGGGCCGTCATGCTCGGCAATCAGATCATCGGCAAGATCGAACTGTCTGCGGAAGGAGAAGAGTCCGAACTGGATATCATACTCCGGAAGGAATACACCGGCAGGGGATACGGTCTGCAGGCATTCCGGCAGCTGCTGCAGGAAGTGCAGCATACAGGCTTCTGCACGTATATCACAGCGTATGTGCATAAAGAAAACATCCACGCAAGGCGGATGCTGGCAAAAGCCGGTATGCGGCAGACCAGACCGTTCTCAGCGGATGTTCTGGTGCCGGACAACGGTATGTACCGGCTGAAGGCTGTGGAAGGCTACGAATACATCCTGTACCTGGAAGAAACAGAACCGCACCATTGAACGGTGCGGTTTTTGTTTATTTTGCTGGTTCTTCCACTATGGGGACCGGAATCATCTTCGGCTTCGTGAACAGGCTGCCGCTGCTCGCCAGAGTAACGACGGCAATGTAGTAGATGCCCAGTGAGATGATATGCGAGAAGAAGGTTGTTCCTCTGACCTGATTGTTGATCAGCAGGATGCCGGAAATCATCAGCAGGAAGGATCCTCTGAACAGCCGCGGTGAAAGGTGGAAGGAAGTAACCGTCATGCCGAGCACTGCCGGTATATACAGTACAGCCAGTACACGGGCAATGCCGAACTGTCCGGGCACCTGGGTTACGGCATAGATCCCGACGAGGCTGAAGATGATCCAGACCAGAGCCTGTCCCCGGTCGGGGTAGTCTCTGTGGATGAAGATATAGGTCAGCAGTGTATAGGCTGCAATGTGCAGCGCAGCACCGGAGATGATGGAACCGACCATGGTGATATCCGCCATCATCAGCAGCGCTACAGCACCGATGACCAGCAGATGCATCTGGTCCCGCTTCCTGCGGTAGCCGTAGTAGGCGATGACCAGCGTGAGCAGACCGATGATGGTCTTATAGATCAGCACATTGCTGGAAGCATCGTCATACAGAGCGTTCTGGAATTCTTCAATGAAGAAGACCTCCAGGATCAGGAAGGTGCAGAAAATCGGCAGGGGACGGAACCGGACATCCTGTGGGATGAGCCCGCGCTTTCTTCTGCGCCGGAAGCGCAGCCAGATCACGAGCACCGCAATCAGGAACACTGCCAGCATGACGAGCATAATAATGACCGCAATGACAGTAAGCACCACATCACGCCAGTTATAGTCCGTGCTGAACCGGCTGCTGGCGTACCGGTACAGACCTTCATCGTTCAGGTATTCATTGGAATTGTACTGGCCTGTTGTGCTGTAGTTTTCTTCCCGGGAATAGATGGTATTGCCGGTCGGGGCGTAGCCTACATACATGGTGTCGCCTTCCAGCATCTCAAAATGATCGGTGCTTGTTTCATCCGGGGAATGGCGGCCATGGCTCAGATCTACTTCCAGCATGTCTACGGTCTGGTCTCTGTTCGAGTAGATTTCAAGTACATAATTGCGGTCCCTGGGGATCAGGCAGGACATCTGGCCGTTGTTGCGGAGGCGCAGATGATGGGTCTCTTCAGCTCCTGCCAGATCTCCTGTTTCCAGTTCTTCGATGTAGCTGTTGTCTCTGTAGACCGCTACCGTCACGTCACCGTTGATATAGATTTCCGAATAGTCCGAGGATGTCGAGAAGATCTCGTCCGCGCTATCGCCGGAGAAAGCCCAGGACATGTACAGTTCCGGTGTATGGGACTGCAGCAGGTTTGCGGCCGGGGAAGCCTTGTTATTCCAGCGGCGGAATGAGTTGTCGGAGCGGAAATAGTCCAGGGACAGACCGGCAACACTGTTCAGGAACATATTCGCATCATGCCGGTTTTCATCGTTGAAAAGCACCGGATCCTCCGCCAGCACCAGCAGGTGGTTCATCACACTGAGCGGATCATGCTTTTCCCACAGAGAGATGAGATGATCCTGCAGACTGCCAGCATAGATATCAATGTTCGGGCAGACCCGCAGGAGATAGTCCATCATGACCCGGAGGTCGTCGTTCATATCGGTATTGATCCAGAAATCAATCCCGGTCAGTTCCTTGTAGATTTTATCAGCCTTGACACGCCGGATGGAGAAGTCAGAGTCTGATTCCGGCGCCGGCGTGTACAGGGTTGTTCCGTAGCGTCTGTAGCCCCAGTCCGCGAAGGGGATCATGGTCACCGGGTCGGTCTTGCCGCAGATGTTGTAGATATTGCTGTAGACCGGTATGTCCGGGTTCATGGTTGTATTCGGTGTACCGAAGGTATATGCAAATACAGTATCCTGGGAGAACACACCGGAATCGGACAGCCAGGCTGCCGTAATGTTGGAAATTGCTGCAGCACGGCTGAATCCGGAGATCCAGATCTTCAGCGGACCCTGCAGATTGTTTCTGGCTATGTAGCCGAAGATCCGGTCGTAGACCAGCAGGGAGGAGCGCCGGAAGCCGTCATGGGTATAGGATGTACCGATGGAGAAATTGGATTCCCACTCATCCATGTATCCCTGGCCGCAGACACCGACCGCAATCAGCTCGAACGCTTCATCGCCTTCGCCGATCTTCTGGTGTCCCATTACCGTGGAAACCGTGTAGCGGCTCGGGTCCTTGTCATAATCATCGCTGCGCAGGTCTGAGAATCCGGTATCCATCAGGAAGTCCAGCAGGTTCTCGTCCTTGTTGCCGCTGATCGTCGTTTTGGGACGGAAGGCCGTAGTCGCCATGGCCAGCGATACCTTCATCAGATTGTTGTTGTATTCTGTAGCGCTCTGCCTGAACCAGTTCCGGTTGAAAGGAACCTCAAAGGTTCTGCTTTCCTGTACAGTCGCGGCAAAGAACCTGGCTTCGATCTGTACCGTTTCTTCCTCCTCGTTCTCCTCTGCCTGAACAGGGGTATAGGAACAAAGAAAAGTACAAAGCAGGGTCAGTACAGCAATGGTTCTGCGGAGTATTTTTGTCATCGCTTCCATTGTACTTCATGAAGCAGGGATTGCGCATGAAAGAATCCTCCTGTTTCTGCAGGAGGATTGTTTTTACGGATTCGGCACCCAGTTGCCGTTCTCATCCCACCAGCCGCCTTCATCGATCGGTGCGTACTTGGCAACCGCACAGGCTGTCTGTCCGCCGCTGGCTGCGCCGCATACCTTGACTTCACCCCAGAGGTCGGTCACCCAGCCCTTGAAGTAGCCGTTGTCGCTGTAGACGCTTGCGGATTCCCAGCCGTCCTGGTAGACCGTCGCCCAGTAGCTTCCGCCGGTGCCGGCAAGCCAGCCGAGATCCACCAGGCAGGTGCCCCATTCATCGATGTCGTTTGTACCATCATGGAGAGAGATGTTGCGGGTTCCGCCGGAACAGGTTCCGTTCGTTGTGCCCCAGGATACCGTCAGGGTACTGTACTGGTCGTAGGAAGCAGAGATGCCGCCGTTGGTATCCTGATGAGCCTTCAAGTATTCCCTGTATTCTTCCGAAGAGTACAGCGGCATATTCGTAAGACCCGCTTTGGAGACCTGTGAGGTAATATAGGCACCGCTGTTCATCCACCCTTCGGGCTGGACATGCGGCCAGCTTCCGTAGACATAGGTGGAATTGACGACATCGTCCGGCATGGGAACAGCCTCCGGCAGTTCCGTCATGATCTCTTCCTCGGCATCCAGCAGAAGCTTGTTGATGACACCGGGAATATTGAGATTCTGCTTGTATACCGTGAAGTAGGTTCCTTCGCCCTTGACCGCCATATCATAGCCGCACCATACCGCGTTTGTATAATTGCTTGAGGAAGCGACCATCCATTTATCCTTCATGGCTCCCTGCGGAATCCCGTAGGGGAGACCGTCCCGGCCCCAGTCGGAGGTGCCGGTCTTGGCATAGATCGGATAGCTTCTCTTGAGCAGCTGCATCAGGTTCATGAACCTGCCTTCTACGTTGTTTCGCATGAGCTGACAGGTGAGCCAAGCGCTGCCCGGGCTGAGGACCTGGCGGTTCTGATTCTGCGGATAGTATTCTGTGCCGTCCATCATAACGATCTTCTGGATGGTATGCGGTTCGTTGTATACACCATGGTTGATCATGGCCGCATGGGCACCGGCGAGCTCCTTGACAGTGGTCTCGAACCAAGTGCCGCCGATGGCGAACGAGAGGTGGAAGTTCTCGTTGGTTACCCGGCTGAAGCCGACAGACTGCATGTAGGCAACGATGGTTTCCTTGCCTACCGTCTCCTCTACACGCTGGAGCGTCAGGATGGCCGGTATGTTCAGGGACAGTGCGACGGCGTCCATGATGGTTACATCACCGGAGTATTTGCCGCTGGCATTGTGCAGGACCATCTTTTCATACGGATAGGTGATCGGTTTGTCCAGCAGGACTTCATCCAGGGAATAGCCGAGGTATTCAAACGCAAGTGCGTAGGAGAGCACCGGCTTGACCGAGGAGCCCGGCTGCTTGAAGTTCCGGGTTGCCCGGTTCAGCAGACGGGAACCGGTATAGTTCCGCCCGCCGCCGATGCCGACAATCGCACCATTGCGGTTGTTCATAGCGATGATTGCCACCTGCATCAGATCATCCGGGAACTGGACTTCTGTCTCTCCGTTCTGGATGTCTTCGATCTTCTGCTGGACGGTCGGGCTCATATAGGTATAGATGCGCATACCGCGTACTGTCGGATCATAGCCGGTCATCGCCTGGGCTTCTTCAAATACAGCATCGACATAGGCCTGGCAGCGGCTTTCGCTGGCATGGAAGAAGGTGCCGGCCAGCTGGTCTTCCACATTGATGGAAGCGGCCAGTTCTGCCTCATGCATGGTAATGTAGCCGTGCTCGTACAGATAGTAGATAACATCGTTTCTTCTCGCTGTCGCACTGTCCAGGTAATAGTAGGGGTTGAACCCGTTCGGCTGGTTGATGATGCCGGCGAGCAGGGCGGCTTCCGAAAGGTTCAGTTCCTGGCAGCTCTTCCCGAAGTAGTATTCCGCAGCCTTCTGCACGCCGCGGATCTTTCCGCCGAAGTTCAGACGGTTCATGTACAGTTCGAAGATCTCCTTCTTGTCGATCATCTTCTCCAGCTGGATGGCCAGGAAGATCTGCTGCACCTTATAGGGAATGCCGCGTCCTTCCTGGACACTGTCACCGTCTTCATCCACGAAGTAAGTGTTTTTGATCAGCTGCATCGTAAAGGTGGAACCGCCCTGGCCGAAGCTCATTGTCCGCAGGTTCTCGATGATCGCCTTGGTAAAGCGGGGAATATCGAAGCCGAAATGGGTGAAGAAGCGGGAGTCCTCGATGGCCAGGAAGGAATCGATCAATGCTTCCGGGCAGTCCTCATAGCGGATGTTCTCACGCATGTAGGAACCGACTTCGGTGATCACTTCACCGTTCATGTCGTAGATCTTGGACGATTCTTCGTAGACGAAATCCCGGGGATCGATCTCCGGTGCATCGCTGACCATCTTTGCGGCAATATAGAAGCCTGTACCGGCCACACAGATGCACAGCGCCAGAAACAGCGCCATCAGTACGGCAGCCAGCCGCCAGCGCTTGTAGGACTTCAAACGGGCCTGACGGTCCTTCTCTTTGGTTTTTATTTCTTCTTCAGAGTCATGCACGACCTGATAGATTTTTGTCTCACCGGCATCATTGCTCATAAAACACCTCGTGTTTATCCATATAACTCAATTATTCTATCACATTAATGGAACAATGGTGAGCATACCATCAAGGATTAAGAAATCATCTGTATCTACGGTCCAGAAGGTTCGTGGTAAAATAACAGTATGACGGTTCATCTGGCGCTCTACAGCGGCTATTCACTGCTGCGGGGAACCGCGAAGATCAAGGACCTCGTGCAGCAGGCCAAGGAAGACGGATATACAGCACTGGCACTGACGGATCATCACGTCATGTACGGTATACCCGCTTTTGCCCGTGCCTGCGCAGAAGCCGGCATCCAGCCGCTCTACGGCATGGAGGTCACCGTCAGCTACCACGAGGAAGAAGTGCCTTTCATCATGATTGCCAAGGACAATGCCGGATACCGCAGCCTGATGAAGCTCAGTACCGCACTGAGCAGAAAGAGCGCACTGTCCACGGAGGAATTCCTCCGCCAGGGCGGCCACTGCCAGATCATAGCCTACGGAGAAGGAGGCTGGTTTGACACCGAACTGCTGGAGGATGACCGTGAAGGAGTGCGCAGCCGGCTGACTACAATGCAGCAGGAACTGCCGCCATTCGATGTTGCACTGTCCTACCAGGAATCCTCGCTCTGGCGGATGAAGAACGCCATGCTCAAACGCATCGCTTCAACCCTGAACATCCGTACCGTTGCCCTCAACCGGATCTACTATCTCAGCGCAGAGGATGCCTACATCCACCGTGTGCTGAACGGGATCCGTACCGGCAAAGTGCTCAGCGACCAGTCCCTGCCGATGATGAAGGGGAGATACTTCCTGAATCCCGAGGAGATGGCGGCACTGTACGACGCGGATGATCTGCAGCGTACGGACGAGATCGCCGCTGTGTGCCGCGCGGATCTGAAACTGCCGCCGACCAGCCTGCCTTCCTTTGAAACACCGCAGGGGCTCAGCAGCGCCCAGTATCTGACGCAGCTCTGCCTCGCCGGCCTGCGCAAGCGGCTGAAGGGAAAGGAAGATCCTGTCTATCTCAAACGCCTGAAATACGAACTCGATACCATCATCAAGATGCACTTCGAGGACTATTTCCTCATTGTGTATGACTTCATCCGCTATGCCAGGAAGGAAGGCATCTATGTCGGTCCCGGCAGAGGAAGCGCCGCCGGCTCACTCACAGCCTACACCCTCGGCATCACACAGATCGATCCCATACAGTACGGTCTGCTGTTCGAGCGCTTCCTCAATCCCGAACGGGTAACAATGCCGGATATTG
>JAEEYJ010000021.1 GCA_016291725.1 Solobacterium sp. | reverse complement strand
TGGTAGCGTGCGGGCAGACATACGCACAGTTGCCGCACTGTACGCACTTCGAAGCATCCCAGGACGGGACTTCGACCGCAATCGTTCTCTTCTCACGGAACGCAACGTTGCCCGGGATGGTTCCATCCAGAACACCGTATTTCGTGAAGCTGGAAACCGGCATGCGGTCGCCTTCCAGAGCATTGATTCTCTGCAGGTTGTTGTCGAAGTACTCATCGCCTGTCTTGACGATCAGGGACTCTTCATGAGGCAGTTCAGCCCATTCAGGCTTCACTGTGATCTCAACCAGACCGGACTTGCCGGTGTCGATCTCATCACAGTTGTTCTGGACAACATCCGCGCCTTTGCGTGCATAGGTGTGGCGCGCACTGTCCTTCATCAGCTCAACCGCTGTCGCGTACGGCATGATCTGCTCGTTCAGTGCGAAGAACGCAGACTGCAGGATCGTGTTCGTGTGACGGCCCATGTGGGTCTCGATTGCCAGACGGGTAGCGTTGATGATGTAGAACTTCGCATGCTTCTCAGCCAGCTGGGCCAGCATCTTCGCCGGCAGCTTTGTTTCGATCTCTTCCGGAGCGAACGTTGTGTTCAGCAGGAATGTTCCGCCTTCCTTCAGGTTGCGGACCATATCGAACTTGTAGCAGTAGCTGTCGAGCGAGCAGGAAATGAAGTCAGCCTGGTCAATGTAGTACGGGCTGTGGATCGGTGTCGGACCGAAACGCAGATGCGAACGTGTGACACCGCCGGACTTCTTGGAGTCGTAGGCGAAATAGGCCTGAGCGTACAGATCCGTATTGTTGCCGATGATCTTGACGGAGCTCTTGTTTGCACCGACAGTTCCGTCGGAACCGAGACCGTAGAACAGGCAGCTGGTATAGTCAGGCTTCAGTGCCACAGGCTTCGGTGCCAGGGACAGGAATGTTACATCATCTTCAATACCGATGGTGAACTCTTCCTTCGGGTCATCCTTCTTCAGCTCTTCGAATACTGCATTGATCTGCGCAGGATTGGTGTCCTTGGAGGAGAGACCGTAACGGCCGCCGATCAGGGTAATATCCTTGTGGTTGCGCAGTGCATAGGTAACATCCAGGAACAGAGGCTCTCTTGTACCTGTTTCCTTGGAACGGTCGAGAACAGCAATCTTCTTCGCTGTTGCCGGCAGAACCGCTTCCAGATACTTCTGGCTGAACGGACGGTACAGATAAACCTTGATCAGACCGACCTTTTCGCCGGCCGCATTCAGAGCGTCGACTGTCTCAACGATTGTCTCTGTAACAGAGCCCATCGCGATGATGACGCGCTCAGCATCCGGAGCACCGTAGTAGACAAACGGAGCGTACTTGCGTCCTGTGTACTCACTGATCTTCTCGAAGTACTTCGCCGCAATGTCCGGAACTTCCTCATAATGCTTGTTCTGTGCTTCAGCAGCCTGGAAGTAGATGTCATCGTTCTGGGAACCGCCGCGGGTAACCGCATTTCCGTGCGGGTTCATGGAGTTCTTCCTGAACGCTTCAACCTTGTCCATCGGAAGCAGGGACTTCAGATAGTCATAGTCCATGACTTCGACTTTCTGGATTTCGTGGGATGTACGGAAACCATCGAAGAAATGCATGACGGGAACAGCACCGTCAATGGCGATCAGATGCGCAGCGCCGGCCAGGTCCATGCAGTCCTGAACGGAGTGGGAGCACATCATGACTACACCTGTCTGACGGCAGGCATAGACGTCCTGATGATCACCGAAGATGCTCAGCGTGTGTGTAGCCAGTGAACGTGCGGACACATGGATAACACCCGGCAGCATCTCGCCCTTCAGCTTGTAAAGGTTAGGAATCATCAGCAGCAGACCCTGGGATGCTGTGAATGTAGCAGCCAGAGCGCCGCCCTGCAGTGCACCGTGGATAGCACCTGCAGCGCCGCCCTCTGCCTGCATCTCGACAACCTTGACCTTGTCCCCGAAGACGTTCAGACGTCCTGCTGTGGACCAGTTATCAACGTTATCGGCCATAGGTGATGACGGCGTGATCGGATAGATGCCCGCTACTTCCGTGAACGCATAAGCTGAATGCGCAGTCGCGGTGTTTCCATCCATCGCTTGGAAAACTTTCTTTCTTTCTGTCATATCTCCTCCTGTATAACGTAAGATACTGTCAATATTATAGCGTATTTAACGAATGATACAAAACCCTTAAAGGAATTCTTTCCCTGTATTTTCATACATAAAAGAAAAAGCTCTGTACCAGAGCTCTCTACTGCTGTTTCATTGTCTTCATGATCTGACGAATCTGCGCTTCACTTGGTTTCCTGCCCATCTGCATATACATCGCCCGGATCATTTTCTCGGTGACCGGCGGATTCTCCTTCAGCTGCTTCTGAAAAGCCCTTCTGGTCAGAAGAAAACCGATAATTGCACCAATGATTCCTCCGAAGATGAAAAACCCCAGTGAAGACCAAAACTCTGTCATAATCGATACCACCTTTATACGGATTTATCTTACTCTGTTTGCCCCTTCTTTGCAAGATAAAAGGGAGGACGATGTCCTCCCCTTCACTCTCCTGCGCAGGAAGGAGTGATGTGTTCCCTCTTATGTAGAGGTGGGTGTCCTTGGTCAGCCCTCAGGATTCCCGGCCGCACCGGGCTTTCACACAGACATCTCCGGTCAGGGCTCCCTTATAACAATATGTAGGAAAATCAAAGTAGCCTCCCTGCACCATCATCATATCAATCCTGTATATGCAAATACAGTCTTGACATTTACTGTTTTTTTGCTTTTTCCGCAATCTGCAGTCCGAGGATATCCAGTTGTGCCTGATCCACAATGTTCGGCGAATCGCTCATCAGATCCACGGCACTGTTGTTCGTCGGGAACGCTACGACATCTCGGATGTTGTCGGTACCGCACAGTACCATGATCAGGCGCTCCAGACCGATCGCGAATCCACCGTGGGGCGGTGTACCGTACTGGAAGGCATCCAGGAAGAAGCCGAACTTCTGGTGCGCCTGTTCCATGGTCATACCGATGGACTCGAACACCTTCTCCTGCATGTTCTGATCAAAGATACGGATGGACCCGCTCAGCTGCTCATAACCGTTCAGAACCAGGTCGTAGGCACGGCTCATCACATTGCCCGGATCGGTAAAGAGTTCATTGATGTCATTGACGCGCGGCGCTGTAAACGGATGGTGCGCGGCCTGCCATCTCTGCTCTTCTTCATCCCATTCGAACATCGGGAAATCCGTAACCCACAGGAACTTATAGGTTTCTTCCTTCGGCAGACGGTCCAGCTCATGCGCCAGACGGATGCGCAGCGCACCGAGCGCTGTCTCAGCCGTTTCCGGCTTGTCCGCCACAATCAGTACCAGATCATCGTCCGCAATGCCCAGACGCTCTACCAATGCCTGCTTCTCAGCATCACTGATGCCTTTGGCGATGGAACCGGACAGTACTCCCTTCTCCATCTTCAGCCACGCCAGTGCCTTGGCCCGGAAATTGTGCTTGATGAACTCCTGCAGTTCGTCCAGCTTCTTCCGGCTGTAATGACCGGCTGCCGCGTCGAACTTCAATGCATCGACTTCTCCGCCGTTGTCCAGTACATTCCTGAACACCGTGAACCCGGTATCCGCAAAGAGATCGCTGATATCATTGATTTCATAGCCGTAGCGCAGATCGGGCTTATCGCTGCCGAAGCGCTTCATGCACTCCTTCCACGTCAGCCTCTGGAAATGATCCTCTACCTTGTAGCCACGGATCTCCATGAAGATCTCCTGCATCAGCTTTTCCACCACTGCAAAGACATCGTTCTCGTCCACGAAGCTCATCTCTACGTCGATCTGGGTAAAGGTCGGCTGGCGGTCTGCCCGGAGGTCCTCATCACGGAAGCATCTGGCGATCTGGAAGTACTTCTCCATACCGCCGATCATCAGCAGCTGCTTGTAGATCTGCGGAGACTGGGGCAGTGCCCAGAATCTGCCGTTGTACAGACGGGAAGGCACCAGGTAGTCCCTTGCGCCTTCCGGTGTAGAACGCGCCAGGATCGGTGTTTCCACCTCGACAAATCCCATGCTGTCGAGTGTTTTCCGGGTGACCATGCATACCTTGTGCCTCGTCATCAGGATCTTCTGCAGCGAAGGACGGCGCAGGTCCAGATAACGGTACTTCAGGCGGGTGTCCTCCAGCGCGTCCGTATCGTCGGATATCATGATCGGCGGCGTCGCAGCGGTATTGATGATCTTCACATCCCTGGCACGCACTTCGATTTCACCGGTCGGAATCTTCAGGTTCGGATCCTGCCGGGCGACCACTGTACCCCATACCTGCAGAATGAACTCACTGCGGACATCCTTGACCTTCTCGCTGATCGTCTCGTCAAAGACGATCTGCACCAGACCGGAACGGTCCCTCAGGTCAATGAATACCAGAGAGCCGAAGTTTCTTCTTTTCTGAACCCATCCGATCAACGTTACTTCTCTGCCGGCATCACTCAGCCGGAGTGTGCCGTTGCCACATGTACGTTCCATAGTATCTTTATTCCATTCCTTCTATTGTTCTGACCAGGTCTTTTCTGTCAACCGTAACCTGTTCCTTTTCACCCGGACGCTTCAGGTTGACCTTTCCTTCCGCTGCTTCCGTCTCGCCGATGATCACGACGTACTTCGCGCCTTTCCGGTCTGAAGACTTGAACTGGGACTTCAGGGAGCGCGGCACGAAGTTCACTTCCGCTGTCAATCCTGCATGCCTCAGTTCCTGGGCTACCTGCAGAGGGATGCTGCCGGTCTCGCCGAGGCTGATGATGTACGCATCCAGCGGACGGTCCTCATTGAATACATGCCCTTCCTCAACAGCCAGTGTCAGCAGGCGCTCTACACCGAACGCAAAGCCGATACCTGAAAGCTCAGGACCGCCGTAGTAGTCAATGAAGTGGTCATACCGGCCGCCGCCGCATACGGTAGCTGCTTTTCCGCTTTCCGGACGTACGGAGATGATTTCGAAGACAGTATCGGTATAGTAGTCAAGACCGCGCACCAGACGATCATCCACTTCGTAGTCGATGCCCAGGCTCTCCAGTGACTTCAGCACTTCATCGAAGTAGGCTTTGGATTCCGGCGTCAGATAATCGGACAGCTTCGGTGCATTGAGCACGACCGGGTTGTCTCCGTCCACCTTGCAGTCAAGAATGCGCAGCGGGTTCTGTTCATAACGGCGGTGGCAGTCTTCACAGAGCTCATCGATATGCGGTGCGAAGTAGTCCTTCAGCGCCTGGCGGTAAGCTGCACGGCTGTCATCATCGCCCAGTGTATTGATGGCGACCTTGACGGACTTGATTCCGACGGCCTTGATAATATCTACACCCAGAGCAATTACTTCCGCGTCCAGCTGCGGGCTCTTGATGCCCAGCGCTTCTACACCGTACTGCGTAAACTGGCGCTGGCGGCCTTTCTGAGGACGCTCATGACGGAACATCGGACCAAGATAGTACAGACGTACCGGCAGCTCATTGGTTGCGTACATCTTGTGCTGGTCGAATGCCCGGATTGTACCTGCTGTGCCTTCCGGCCTCAGTGTGTAGGACTCGGACTGCTCACCGTACTGTTCCTTTGTCCGGAAAGAGTACATCTCTTTGTTGACCATGTCGGAGCTGTCCCCTTCACGGTCGAAAACCTTGGTCAGTTCAAAGTAGGGCGTGCGGATCTCCTGGTATCTGTAAAGATCGGATACCTCCCTCATGATCCGTTCAGCATCATGCCATTTTCCCATTTCATCAGGAAGAATGTCATAGGTGCCTCTCGGGGTCTGGAATGTGTTGCTCATAGTGCTGTATCTCCTTTCGATAAAAAAGCGCCCTTGTCCAAGGACGCTGCAAGCGCGGTACCACCTTAGTTCATGTATAAACATGCGCTCTGCCGTAACGGGGCATCCCGTCGCTTCCTGCCGCGGCTCAGAAGCGCTCCTCCCAAGTGTCTTTCCTGTGCCCTCCGGTCAATGCTTTCACCTTGCCATTGTCTCTGTTATACCGTACTTCACAGGATTTCAAGTTCCCAGGATTTCAATGCTATGCAATAAAGTATACTCTTCTGTATCTATAATTTCAATCAGTTTGAATCACGCTTGACTTCCAGGATGGAATCCACCTTCTTCAGATTCACTGCGATTGCGTCCACCTGCTGGGCATTGTGCACCTGGACCTTCATCTTGATCGTTGTGATCAGTGTCTCCTGGTTCATGTTCGCGTTGACCTGCACCATCGGTGCCTTCATCTGGGAGATGGCTGTGACAACATCCGTCAGCAGGAAGTTGCGGCTCTTGGCCAGGATGATCAGGTTGCAGTCGAACATCCGTTCATCATTGACGTCCTCCCACTTGACATCAATGAACTTCTTCGGGCCCCGCTTCAGGGACGGGCAGTCCGCCCGGTGCACCTTGACGCCTTCTCCTTTGGTGATGAAGCCTACGATCTTGTCCCCGTACACAGGCATGCAGCACTGGGCCAGGGAAATCTTCATCGACTCGATTCCCGGTACATAGACACCGCTCTTGGACGGTGTGCGCCGTTTATCCCGGTTGATGAACTTCTCCAGTTCTTCATCGCTGACCGGGCGCTTCTGGTTCGTCAGTTTCTCTGCCACCTGCGAAGCAGTCAACGATCTGACCGCAATGGCATAGAACAGATCCACGATCGTCTTCTTGGACAGTACGGTCAGCAGCGGCTCCAGCTTCTTTTTGTCCATCCAGTCTTCCGGATCGAATCCCCGCTTGCGCAGTTCATCCCTGAGCATGCGCTCGCCTTCCGGAACCAGCTTCTGCTTTTCTTCGGTTTCCTTCTTGGTCAGATAGGCACGGATCCTGGACTTGGCCTGGTTGGTCTTGACGAATTTCAGCCAGTCTTCACTCGGACCGGTACCCTTCATCGTTTTGATCTGCACTACATCGCCGGTATGCAGTTCTGTATTGAGCGGAACCATTGTCTCGTTGACGATTGCACCGACTGCCTGGTTTCCGACATCGGTATGAATACGGTAGGCAAAGTCGATCGGTGTCGCTCCGTTGGGCAGGTCAATGACCTTGCCTCTGGGCGTCATGACATAGACGTTCGCTTCGAAGATGTCCCGCTGCAGGGTCTCCATGTACTCACTGGCGCTCGCATCCTGGCTTTCTCCTGTATACGCGACGAAATCACGGAACCAGAAGAGCTTCTCTTCCATTTCCTTCTGTTCCCGGCGGGAATTGTAGTTCGTGCCTTCCTTGTACTTCCAGTGCGCCGCAATACCCTTCTCTGCAATATCATCCATCTCTTCCGTACGGATCTGGATCTCATAGATCCTGCCGTCCGGGCCGATGATCGTGGTATGCAGGGACTGGTACATGTTGACCTTCGGCATGGCGATGTAGTCCTTCAGCCTGCCCGGGATCGGCCGGTAATTCGCATGGATGTAGCCGAGGATCTCATAGCAGTTCAGCTCGGTCTTCGTTACAATGCGGATTGCCAGCAGGTCCAGTATTTCATCGAAGCGCTTGTTGCGCTCGGTCATCTTGTGATAGATGGAGTACAGGTGCTTGGAGCGGCCGAAAATATTGAACTCGATATTGTGCTCCTGCAGCAGTGCAGAGATATCGCGGATCATCTGCTGGACAGACTCATCGCGCTCCGCCTTCTTCATTTCCACCAGCTTCGCAACATGGTAGTACTCTTCCCTGTCCAGATAGAAGAAACAAAGATCCTCCAGCTCATTCTTGATCGTACTGATACCCAGGCGGTGCGCGATGGGTGCGTAGACATCCAGCGTTTCCCTTGCTATCCGCTTCTGGCTCGCTTCCGACTTGAACTGCAGTGTACGCATATTGTGCAGACGGTCCGCCAGTTTCACCAGAATGACCCGGATATCCTTTGCCATGGCGATGAAGATCTTCCGGTGGTTGGATGCCTGGTACTCCTTCTCATCCATGTTGTTGAGCTTCAGCGCACCGATCTTGGTAACAGAATCAACGATCTCGGCAATGTCGGGATTGAATTCCTTGGCCAGTTCTTCCTTGGTGATGCCGGTATCTTCGATCGTATCGTGCAGGAAGCCGGCCGCAACGGTCTCCGGACCGGTATGCAGCTCTGCGAGGATATAGGCTACATTCATCAGATGAACAAAGTAAGGCTCGCCGCTCTTGCGCTTCTGGTGTTCGTGGCGCTTCTCGGCAAACGCTGCTGCGTGTTCAATCAGTTCCAGATTGGATGGTTCATTGAGATAGGTATGGACCTGCGCTCTGATGTCATCCATAGTGATCTGTTTCTTTTCAGCCATGTTCTTCCCCTCCTTCCTGCAAAAAAACCGAAGTTGTCTGCTTCAGTTTTATATAGATTATTTGTCGGACATGTTCATCATCGCAAAGACATCATAGCCTTCCAGCTTATCCCTGCCGTTGAGACCGTCCAGTTCAATGATGAACGCAAAGCCGGCAACGACGCCGCCCAGCTGTTCAATCATGGTAGCGGTCGCTTTGGCCGTACCGCCGGTTGCCAGCAGATCGTCAACGATCAGACATCTCTGGCCGGGCTTGATGGAATCCTTGTGCATGTTCAGCGTATTGACACCGTATTCCAGTTCATAGTCGCAGGAAATGGTTTCACGCGGCAGCTTGCCCGGTTTGCGAACCGGTACGAATCCTACACCCATCTCATAGGCAGTCGGACAGCCGAAAACAAAGCCGCGGCTTTCCGGTCCGACGATCACGTCGGCACCGACCTTCCGGCCGATCTCAGCAAAGCGCATAATGCATTCATGGAACGCAGCGCCGTCCTCCATGATCGGTGTTACGTCCCGGAACAGAATGCCTTCTGTCGGGAAATCGCGTATGGACGCGACATAATCTTCAAGTTTCAAAGCCATAGAACCCTCCTGAACGTATACAACAATTATACTCAAGAATCAGAAAATGTCTTCTTTATTCGATGAGATCCGCATCGAGCTGGATACTGCGCCTTCCACGGAATACATTGATGCGCAGCGTACCCCCGATGAGGTGCACCTCCTCGGGTATCTGCAGCTGCCGGTAGCTGAATACCACAGCATCCACAGTATCACTGCCGTTCTCCAGCAGGAACTTCGACGCTTTCTGCAGATCACTGCGGCTGATGATTGTGGGTTCCCGCATGGCGAATGCATACCTGGACAGCTCTTCCGGGAGGGGTTCCAGCATGGACAGGTCCATCACATCCTTCAGTGTAACGTGCTTGTCGATCAGGATATAATCCTGGGTTTCCTCAACAGGAGCAAACCCGCTTTCTTCATAGCGCCTGTGCACTTTCTCCCGGAAGGATCCATAGCTGTTCCTGTCCACAGTCAGACCGACCGCCATACTGTGTCCGCCGAACGCGATGAGCTCCGGGAATCCTTCCCGGAAGAAACTATATAGATCCAGGCCGGGAACCGATCTGCCGCTGCCCTTCATGCCTTCTGCTGTTTCGGCCAGGATCAGTACCGGCCGGCTGTACATCCTGGCCAGTCTGCCGGCTGCCAGACCGCAGATCCCTTCATGGAAGGAAGACGAGGCAATGACCGGGAACGGATCATCGCCGATCATCTTCTCCGCATCCTTCACCATCTGCGCTGAAAGCTGTTTGCGCATCTCGTTCACACGGGAAAGCTGCGCTGCATAGGATGCCAGCTGTACCTCATCCCTGCTCAGCAGGAACGGTACCAGTGTATTGACATTGGACACATCGTTCATCCTGCCGATGGCATTGATCATGGGTACGATCCGGAAGCCCAGCATTTCCCTGTCATAGACTTCCCTGCGGGTGTTCATGGCGTCCAGAGCCTTGACTGCACCTTGATTGAGCAGTTCCATACCGCGCTTGACAATCACCCGGGTCTGCTTCCACAGTGGCATCACATCACCGATATGGGCTGCAGCAGCCAGCGCCGTATGGAATGCACAGTCACCGACCAGGGTGCGCGCGATCTGCAGCACGACACCGGCTCCACAGAGATACTCATACTCTTCTTCCATTTCATCCGGATGAACCAGGATCTCTGTATCCACCGGTTCTTCGATCCTGTGATGGTCCGTCACCAGGATATCTATACCGAGCCTGTGCGCCTCGGCAATGGCCTCATGCGCCTTGACACCGTTGTCAACCGTAATGATCAATGAATAGCCCTTCTCATGCGCCAGACGCACAGTTTCCGGCTTCAAGCCGTATCCCTCGCGGAAACGGTCAGGAATGTAGTAGCCGTTCACAATGCCGAGCCGGTCCAGTACATCCTTCATTATGGCTGTACTGCAGATACCGTCGGCGTCGTAGTCTCCCCCGACGAAAACCTTCTCGTGATTATCGCGGGCAGCCAGAATCCTGGCACACGCCGCTTTGACGCACGGCGCTGTACTGGTCTTCAGATCTGTATCGCCCTGCAGCAGCTCTTCGATCCGCTCCTGAGGCAGTCCGGATGCCGCAAGCACCTTTCCTGCCAGTGCTGATACGCCGTATTCCCGGCAGACTGCTGCTTCATCCGGCTCAATGATCCTGTATCCCATACCGGTCCCTCCTTTATGAAAGCGGATCTTCCGATCCGCTTTTTCCTTTACGCATTGATTCCCTTGATCGTGTGCTCGTCGAGTTCTTCCCTGTATACCTTCTTCTGCTTCTTTTCCTTGTACTCATGATGTGTACGGAACCAGAGCCAGATAGTCGGTGTAATGAACAGAGAGGACAGCGTACCGGCAACAATGCCGACGAACATTGCGAACGTAAATGTGAAGATTTCCCTGGATCCAAGCAGCAGCATCAGGATGACCGGCAGAACCGTACTGATTGTACTGAACATGGATACCTTGAAGGTAGAATTCAGCGCATCATTGACAATGCTCCTGTAGTCTTCCTTCTTCACCTTCCTGCCGTCTTCCAGCGTTGTACGGATCCGGTCACAGACAACAATGGAGTTATTGATGGAATAACCGATGACCGTCAGAAGGACGGAAATCAGCTCTGTATTGACTTCCAGGCGCAGGATGCCGAACACCGCCAGGGTAATGACAACGTCGTGCACCAGCGCCGCAAGGCAGGCCAGCGCATAGTCCCACTGATAGCGCAGTGTTATGTACAGCAGCATCGCCACCCAGGCAATCAGGGTCAGGATGACTGCGTTGTGCACCAGTTCCCGGCCGACGACCGGTGTAACCACGTTGTCGCCCGGTTCTGTACCGTACATCTCCTTGAACTGAGCCTTGATCACTGCCAGTTCATCCGTGGAGAGATGCTCCTTTGTTGTCGCGTAGACAGTATCCGTTCCCGCAGACTGGTAGCTGAAGGAATCATAGCCGAGGCTCTCCATCTCTGTACGCACTTCCTCGATGGTAATCGGTTCCTGGGAAGAAACCGTCAGTTTCGTGCCGGAAGAGAAGTCGATGCCGAGATTCAGGAATCCCTTGCCCTGGACACTGCTCATGCCGGAGATGGCCAGTCCGGCCACCAGAACCACAGCCGCGAGGATATACTGCAGCTTTGCCTTCGAGATGAAATCAAAGCTGATTCCACCGAAGTAGAACTGCTCTTCGCCTTTGTTGACATCCGGAACCTGATCCCGCTTGACACCGAACCACTCCGGATGACCGTCGCATATACCGCTGTTGACCAGCAGATTGAGCATCAGACGGGACAGGCCGACGTTCAGCACCATGGTCATGAACACCGTGATGATCAGCATGGTCGCGAATCCCTTGACCGCACCATTGCCCCACCAGTACATGATCAGCGCTGCCAGCAGGGTTGTGAACTGTGCGTCGAAGATCGTTACAAAGCTGACCTTCTGGCCTTCCGCAACCGAACTGCGTACACTGTGGCCCTTGTAGAGCTGCTGGCGGATCCGCTCATAAGTAATGATGTTCGCGTCCACCGTCATACCGACACCCAGCACAAGCGCGCCGATGCCCGGCAGTGTGAATACTGCACCGATCAGTGCATAGACACCGAAGATGGCCCAGATATAAGCCGCCAGCATAACACCGGACAGCAGACCTTCCACACGATAGATCAGGATCATCATCAGTACAACGATCGCAATGGCCAGCATACCGGCCTTCGCTGTCTTCGCCAGCGCATCCGCACCGTACTGCGCAGAAACCACATTGGAGCTGATTTCCGTCATCTTCACCGGCAGAGAGCCGGAATTGATCAGATTGGCCAGCGTTCTGGCAGTATCATCCGTAAAGTTGCCCTGGATGATGCAGTCACCGCTGATTTCACTGTTGACGGAAGCCGCGGAGATGTACTTCGGTTCCTGCCCGGCAGCTGCCTTCGCCGCTTCCTCACGGTAGGAATCCCCTTCCTCCCAGTCCAGCCAGATGACCATCAGGTTCTGCCCGCCGGTCTTTGCCGCAACCGTACGGGTGATCTCGCCGAATTTCTGAGCGTCCGCAATCTTCAGGGATACGATCGGACGTCCGTCCTGGTAGGCCAGCGATGCACCGCCCTCCACAATGATCGAAGCATCCGACAGTTCATTGTCATCAATGTCGCGGAATGTCAGGTTCGCCGTCGTGCCGAGCATCTGCCTGGCTGTTTCCGGATCCGCGATGCCTGCCAGCTGTACACGTACACGGTCGGTTCCTTCCACGATGATGGAGGGTTCATTGACACCGAGCACGTCGATACGCTTGCGGATGCTGTTGGTCACCGCGGTCATATCCATACTTCCGCCTTCATAGAGCGGTGTCACTTCATACAGGATCTCAAATCCACCCTGCAGGTCCAGTCCCAGGTTCAGACTGTCCTTGATGGATCCGAATGTTGTACCGATCAGGACCGCAATCACCGCGATGATTGCCGCCAGACCGTACAGCCCGCCTTTTCTATTCTTCATACTGATTCTTCCCTCCGATCACGTCCGAGTAGTCCGCCAGTGTGGACCGCCCGCTCTGCAGCTTTGCCTGCATTGCCATGCTTTTGACGATTGCGCCGGCATCGATCCGCATAATGTCATCCACTGCCTGGTTCAATGTCCGCGGCGCCCCTTTCGGCCAAAGCACGGTACTGATATAATCCTCCAGAACGGAATAGCTGATGGACGGCAGTACATCCCGCTGAAGCTCGTGAAGCTTGATGACCAGAGCCATCTGCACTTCTATATTTTCCAGGTTATAACGCTCTTCCATTCCTCATGCACCTTTGCCTGCGAATAACTATTATAGCAAAAATATAATCCATGGGAATGCTAAAACGAAAAGATCGTAACGAGCAGTCCTGCGGCAGCACACGCAATGCCGGCAAGCCAGAACAGATGTACGGTCTGCCGCTCTCCCATCCCTTTCAGGACGAAGGCATAATGGATCGGGGTATACAGGAAGACGCGCCGGTGGATCAGCTTGACCGCGGCCAGCTGGATCATTACGCACAGTGTCTCTACCACGAACACTCCGCCGATCACAATCAAGGACAGCTCCGTTTTCAGAATCATCGCGATTGCTGCAAGTGCACCGCCGAGCGCCAGCGAGCCCGTGTCTCCCATGAAGATCCGTGCCGGCTTGACGTTGTAGTACAGATAGCCGATCAGCGCTCCGATGAGACTGATGATAAACACTGCTACATCACGGCGTCCCTGCAGAAGCGCAATGACGAAGAACGCGCACAGGGCTATGGCTGTACAGCCGCCGGCCAGACCGTCCATGCCGTCCGTCAGATTGACCGCGTTGGAGGAGCCGGTGAACATCAGAAGGACCAGGATCATATAGAAAACGCCGAGATACACCTTTTTCCCGCTGAACAGCAGGGATACAGTCAGCTCAGCATGCGAAGCATAGAGAACATAGACAACGATGGCCAGCACCAGCTGCATCAGGAACTTCTGGCCGGGGAGAAGACCATCGTTGTTCTTTTTTACGGCAATCAGCCAGTCATCAGTAAAGCCGATCAGGCCGTATCCGGTAAAAGTCATCAGGATGATCAGGATGCCGGTATTCTCCAGCAGGCGTTCGGTTGCCAGTATGGTAATGACCACCGGTACGATGATGAACATGATTCCTCCCATGATCGGGGTGGAACTCTTGTCCTTGTATTGCTGGAGGCTGTATTCACTGACCGTCTGGTTGAAGCTGATCCGCTTCAGGTAGACGATGAGCCTGGGCATGAAAAAGAGAACGGTCAGCATACTGGTCAGGAAACATAAAACCAACTTCATACAGTCCCTCTCTTTTCCGTTTGCTTATTATAGCGGTTTCTCTATTCAAACACAACTTCGATCTGTACACCGCGGCTGACAGGTGTACCGGGAGCGATGTTCTGATAGGTGACACGTCCTTCGCCTTCCAGACGGAAACCGAACTGGGTGACTGCCCAAAGGGCGGTAACGTCCTTGCGGGTCCACCCTCTCATGTCCGGCATGATAAAGCTGTCCGCATCGGTCAGCAGGAAGACACGCTGGCCGGTATTGACGCTGGAATTGTCATCCGGATACTGACGGATGACGGTATTGCCGCTGCCCAGGACGATGGTGTTCACCTGGAAGTCATTCAGCTTCCAGGAAGCGTATTCCACCGTATGGTTGACCAGGGACGGCATATCATACGTAATGATCTCATCGATATACTGTTCCGGCGCTTCTTCCTGGCTCTGCGGCTGTCCGGCAAAACCGAGGCGGATGGCCGTTTTCCTGAGCAGATTCTGTGCCGCGTCGGTATAGTACTGACCGTTCGGATTGTAGATTGCCTCGAAGCAGTAGTACACAATGACCTGCGGATTCTCCGCCGGCATGGCGCACATCAGGGATGTGATGGTATATCCCGAGGAATAGTTGCCCAGGGAAGCGACTTCGGCTGTTCCTGTCTTGCCCATAAGCTTGCATTCCGGAATCTGGTAGTGCTTCGCTGTACCGCGCTCATCGTTGATGACCAGGTACAGAATGCGCTGAAGCTCCTTGGCGGTCTCCGGGGTAATCGGATGGCCTGTCACCTGAGTCTGTGCCTGATAGAGCACATGGGTCGGGTCATAGGAATCCCGGATGGAATCAATGTAGTACGGACGGACCATCGTACCATCGCCGAACACAGCGCTGTACGCCTGCAGCATCTGCAGCATCGTTACAGTGCTCCCCTGTCCGTAGCACAGCGAGAGCTTGTCCGCCGGCCAGCGGAAGTTCAGCGTGCCGGTCTCTTCCGGCAGTCCATCGGTATCGACGGTCTGGAAGAAGCCGAATTTCTTCAGATAGTCCAGATAGATATCCGGTGTAATCAGTGTATTCTCAACCTCGGCGGTCACGGTATTCAGGGACATGATCAGACCATGGTCCAGGTCGATCATGCCGTAGTTCTTTCTTCCGGCGTTGTAGATGCAGCCCCATCCTCCGCTCTCGACACGGACAGGATTGTTCCGTTCATCCGAAGAGAAGCAGTACGGTCCGCTGTACACTTCCATGGAACCGTCGTAGGTTCCTTCATTGATGGCAGCGGCATACGTAAAGGTCTTCAGTGTGGAGCCCGGTTCATAGGGAAGCTGCGCACCGTAGTTGTTGTAGTCCGCAATATCCAGTGTGTTCGGGTCAAAGGAAGGATACTGGCCCCATGCCAGGATCTTGCCGGTCTTGATCTCCATGACGGCGCCCCATACTCTCCGGGCATCGAAGATCTCCCGGGAGATGTTGAAGGATTCCTCCAGGGCTTCCTGGATCTCCTGGTCAATGGTGGTATGGACATCATATCCATTGACTGCACTGACTGTGTATTCCTTCATGCCCGGCAGGATATGGCCGTTCTTGTCCGCCTGGTAGGTGCGCTCGCCGTCCGTACCGGACAGATAGGTATTGAGGTACAGCTCTGTACCCATCCTGCCGACGGTGGAGCCGTATTCGTCACTCTGCGCAAAGCCGATCAGATTGGAAGCGAACGTGCCCAGCGGATAGCTCCTCTTGATGGAATTCTCGAACTCAATGCCCGGCAGCTTCAGCGCGCTGATGGCTTCCATTGTGGTCTGGGAAAGGTTTCTTCCGTTCGTGCCCAGTTCTGTCTGGTACAGATCCTGGTTCAAGTAGCCCAGGATGGTCTCTGCGTCCATATGCAGATACGGCGCCAGTGCTTCGGCTGTATGCTGCTTGTCCACTACGTAGCCCGGCATGTCATCGGGCGAAGGACGGGAATCGGAAAGGATGCAGATGATGTTGTATGTCCGGACATCCTGCGCGATGACATTGTGGTTGCGGTCATAGATGTTGCCCCGCAGTGCCTTGGTAATGATATGCACGGTATTGGAGGTGCTGACATAGCGGCTCAGATCCGTCCCGGAGCGCATATGGCGTTTGCCCACGGAAACGACAAAAACATTAGCAGTCAGAATCATCAGGATTGCTAATGTCATTAATAGTATTGAACGTATGACCCGCTGGGTACGGCGGTACATATCAATCTCCGTCGGCAGCGGACGCGGTGATCGTGATAATGCTGTCCTGGTTGATGCTCATACCGTTGTCCTTGGCGAAACCGTCCACACGTTCCCGTGTGCTCAGTGTCTGGATCTCGATCCTTACGGCATCGTTCTGGACCGTCATCTCTGTCGTCTGTGCTTCAATCGTCTGGATCCGGGAGCTCAGGCTGTTGTTGATGGTGTGGAGGAACAGTTTGGTTCCGAAGAACATCATAGTAGACACAAAGAACAACCACGTTGCTACAAAACTCAGTGTCAGTCTGTACTTCTTTCTCTTCTTTACTGTGAACTTCATCCCTCTGCCCTCTCAATCACTCTTAGCTTTGCACTGTGTGCCCGGTGGTTTTCTTCCAGTTCCCCTTCACCGGCTGTTACCGGTTTTCTTGCAGGCAGCCGGTATTCTGCCTTCGGTAAATCCTTTTCCTTTACGGGAAGCTTCGGATCGATGTACGGCGGTTCCGTCAGTTCACGGAACACATTCTTCACCATCCGGTCTTCCAGTGAGTGGAAGGTGATGACTGCGCATCTGCCCCCTTCCTTCAGCAGCGCGCAGGCTTCCCTGAGGCCTTCCTCCAGTGCGCCGAGTTCATCGTTTACTTCAATGCGCAGCGCCTGGAAGGTCTGTTTTGCAGGATGCCCCTTTTTGTTCAGCACTTTTGCCGGCAGGGATGATCTGATGATTTCCACCAGCTGCAGTGTGGTCTCTACCGGAGCTTCCTGCCTGGCTCTGACAATGTTCTCTGCGATGCGGGGAGCGAACCGCTCTTCGCCGTATTCCCGCAGGATCCTTGTCAGATCCTCCCGGCTGTACGTATTCACCACCAGATACGCGTCCTTTTCCTGTGTGCGGTCCATCCGCATATCCAGGCGGGCATCGTACCGGTAGGAGAATCCGCGTTCCGGATCATCGAACTGCGGGGAACTGACGCCCAGGTCCAGCATGACGCCGTCCACGCGCTCTACACCGTATCCCCCCAGGAGATTCTTCATATCGCGGAAGTCGCCGTGTATCAGCGTATACTTGCCGCTGTAGTCACAGAGATTCGCTTCGGATTCCCTCAGCGCTTCCCTGTCCTTGTCGATACCGTAGAGATGACCATCTTTGAGATAAGACAGGAGCAGTTTGGCGTGGCCACCTCTACCTAAGGTACCGTCCACATAGATTCCGTCTTCCCGGACATTCAGAGCATCCACCGTTTCCTTCAGCAGAACGCTGGTATGCTTCATCTCAGGAACTCCGTCAGGTTTTCTGCATTTTCATTGATCGAACTGTTGGCTTCGCTGTAGTAGCTGTCCCACTTCTCTTCATCCCAGATTTCAATGTGGTCCAGCACGCCGACCAGAACGCACTTTTTGGTGATGCCGGCATTCTTCAGCAGAGAGGAATGCAGCGGGATCCTGCCCATACCGTCCACATCCACCTGGCGCGCGCTTCCCATGAATACACGTACCAGCTGGCGGGAATCCTGCTTCGTCATCGGCAGTCCGGAGACCCGGGCAGCCATCCTTTCCCAGGAAGCCATGGTATAGACGTTCAGGCAGCCATCGAATCCGACCGTAACAATAAATGTGTCGCCCAGTTCATCGCGGAACTTTGCGGGAATGATCAACCTGTTTTTCGCATCCAGACCGTGTCTGTATTCTCCGATGAACATGCTATCTGCTACTTTCTGACACTAATTGCTACTTACATGCACTATTCTACCACCTACGCATAAAAAAACAAGGTAAAACCACCCTGTTTTTACAAAAAAAGTGCGGCTTTGACCGCACTGTTTCCAGCTCTTTTTTCAGGTTTGCAGAATGCCTGAAATCAGCTTATTTTCCGGTGTTCGACGGACACTCCGGATTCGGACACGCATGATGCGGCTGCTTCATCGTGTGACAAACAGGACACTCAACCAAAGTCGGCGCAACGAGTTTGTAATGCGTTCTTCTCTTGTCCCTTCTTGTACTTGAATTCCTTCTCTGCTGTACTGCCATTGCCTGACACCTCCCTATTCTTCCTTGTATTCCTTCAGCTTTGCCAGGCGGGGATCCATGCGTTCCTCCTGACTTCTTTGATACTCTTCTTCCGTGATGACGCGCCAGCCGTCCCCGCTCGGATAATCCTCCGGGTCAATGACACTGTACTGCATCGGCACTTCGAGAATAATATCATCGACGACTGCCTCTAGCAAATCGACCACATCGCCCTGTGCTGCCCGGACACCGTCTTCATCCGACGGTCCGAACGCGTAGACTTCCTCGCTTTCCGTTTCGAACGGATACTCGATCTCTTCTCCGCTGACCGCATCCGGCACCAGCATGGTGCCGCTCACCGTCATGAAGACCCGGAAACAATCGTTCTCCTCATCGAGGAAACCTCTTCCCTGGACACGTACGTCCTTGACCGAATTGATCCGGGAATTGTTCCGGAAAGCTTCATCACTGATTTCCGGTGCTTCATCAAACGTGACATTCAGTGCGTCATCCGCAGTCAGTTCCGAACGCGTCCACTTCACAGCAAAAACTTCTCCTTGGTCGTAACGGAGTTATTATAACAAACACATAACCAAAGTCAATCAAAACAACATGTATACCGCATTGCACGTTACGTAATACAATAGGGCTGTGTGAGGTGCAGCCATGATCGTATGCGGAATAACGGCGGAGTACAATCCGTTTCACAGAGGACATGAATACCATATCGCAGAGACACGCCGGATCTGTACGCCGGATGTTCTGATCGCTGTCATGTCCGGAAACACGGTACAGCGGGGAGAACCTGCGGTACTGGACAAATGGACCCGCGCGGAAGCTGCTGTTGAGAACGGAATCGACCTGGTGCTGGAACTGCCCTACATCCACGCTGTGCAGAGCGCCGGTCCGTTCAGCCATGGTGCCCTGAACATCCTCAAGCAGGCCGG
The DNA here is from genome assembly GCA_016291725.1 of Solobacterium sp. Classification (GTDB taxonomy): domain Bacteria; phylum Bacillota_I; class Bacilli_A; order Erysipelotrichales; family Erysipelotrichaceae; genus Bulleidia. Next base: position 2,901 of record JAEEYJ010000021.1, on the reverse strand, counting down.
AATCACGCACTTGTCCTTCGGCAGTGAATGCGGGAATCTGGAGAATCTTCAGGAAATCGCCGGCACACCGATCAACCCGGATCACCTGCGGGAATCCCTGAACAAAGGGCTGAGCTATCCCAAAGCCTACAGTCTGCTGACCACCACCATGGAACCGAACGATATCCTGGCGGTCTGCTATCTCAAGGAGATTGCCGGCACCGGCATCACACCTGTCCTGATTCCCCGTACAGGCGCGCACAGCAGCGAGGAGATGACAGCGGTACCGAGCGGCATCGCCATCCGCAATGCCCTCAGGAACGGCACGGATCCCGGTGATACCACGGTGCTGGGGAAAGCGCTCAGGGAACATGAACACGTATGGCCGGAAGACCTGTATCCGTATCTGAGGAATATCCTGCTGCTGAGTCCAGCGGAGGACCTTTCACGGTACCTGATGGTAACGGAAGGAATCGAGAACCATCTGAAGAAATGTGCCGCGGAATGCGATGACTGGCACAGTTTCCTGAAACAGGCAGTGAACTGGCGCTATACCGCTTCCCGCATCCGCCGCACCTGTATGCATATCATGACGCAGACCACCAAGCAGGAAGCAGCCGGTCTCAGAGAGAGCTGTATACTGCGTCCGCTTGCCTGCAACGATACCGGCAGGAAGTGGCTCAGGGAGCTCCGTAAGAGAGAGGTTCCTGTGGCTTCCCGCTTCGCTGCGCTGCCGGAAGCGCTGAGAAGCCTGGAATACCGCAGTACACTGCTGTACACCTCCGTTCTCTCCCCTGCAGAGCGCAGACGCATCCTGCAGGCAGAGATCGAGGGTATCCATATCATCCCGGGAGACAACCATGAATGAACTTCTGCTGAAAGGACTGCAGATCCACTGGGAAGACATTCCGCAGGAAAGCTGGCTGCGAAGCATCCCTGCTCTTGCAGGAACGGATTCCCTGCTCTTTCATGCGCCTGTCACCCTGTTCGCCGGCGAGAACGGAAGCGGCAAGTCCACTCTGCTGGAAGCCATTGCGGTCGCCTACGGGTTCAACCCCGAAGGCGGCACCCGCAACTACAGCTTCTCCACCTATGACTCCCATTCGGACCTGCACGAGCATCTCTCTCTGATGCGTTCTTCCCGCAGAGCACAATGGGGCTATTATCTCAGAGCCGAAAGCTTCTACAATGTCGCAACCAAGGAAGACGAATACAGCCGGGGACCCGGCGGCAATCCCCAGCATTACCATCAGCAGTCCCACGGTGAAAGCTTTCTCTCCGTCCTGCAGAACAATATGCACGCAGACAGCATGTATTTCTTCGATGAGCCGGAAGCTGCCCTTTCCCCGCAGATGCAGCTGACATTGCTGCTGGAGATCCACAGAGCTGCCGGGAAAGGTGCCCAGTTCATCATCGCTACGCATTCCCCCATCCTGCTGGGCATACCGGATGCACAGATCCTGAACTTCGATGACGGAATGCGTGAATGCAGCTATGAGGAAACCGGCAGTCTGCAGATCATGAAGATGTTCGTCAACCACCGGGAACAGTTCCTTGTCAGACTGCTCGAGGAGGAAGAAGCACGATAGCCCGACCTGCGCCTTCCATCATGAAGGTGTTTTTTATGAGAAAGAATGTACCGGTGAAGCGGATAGAGCAAGAAATTGACCGCCCGAGCATTCATAAGTATAATTTGTTATACAAATCATACTCAGGGAGGTGACGGCATGGCAACACCCAAAGGCAAATATGCCTGGACAGCTACAGTCGGAGAAAAGGGACAGATTGTGATTCCGAAACAGGCCAGAGACCTTTTCAATATCAAGCCCGGAGATACCCTGCTGATTTTGGGCGATGAAGAGCGGGGAATCGCAATCCCGAACGGCGGGGCTTTTTCAAAACTGTTCTCCACCGTCTTTACAGAAGAAAGCGGCGGTGAGGAGCAATGAGAATCGCCTGGTTCTGCGTTCCCGCGCACGGACACACGAATCCGACGCTCGGGCTGGTCAAGGCACTTACGGAGGCCGGACATCAGATCTGGTATTTTTCATTCGAAGACTTCAGAGAGAAGATAGAATCTGCCGGAGCGTATTTCATAGGCTGCGATGGATACGACTTTGAAATGGAAGACAAAGACAACGCGGACCGTGTCGGCAAGGACAAGGTCTTTGCGACCGAGCTGCTTGTTTCTTCAACGCTGGCTCTTGATGAAATGACATCACGGGCTATCGAAGAAATCAAGCCGGATATTGTCGTATCCGACTCTGTAGCGTTCTGGGGCAAGCTCGCGGCCATGAAGCACAATCTACCGTATGTTTCATCCACTACCACCTTTGCCTTCAACCGCTATTCCGCCAAGTATATGCAGGAAAGCGTCTGGGATATAGGCAGGATGCTTCTGGCGATGCCGCGCATCAACAAGCAGCTGAAGCGTCTGCGTGAAAAAGGCTATCCGGTGAAAAGTCTGCTCGACATCGTGCAGAACGACAATGATACGAATACAATCGTGTATACATCCAGATATTTCCAGCCCTGTGCCGAAACGTTCTCTGATAGATACCGCTTCATCGGTCCATCCATGCGGCCGATCACCGAGCCCTTTGAAAAGACTGCGGACAGGACTGTTTATGTTTCAATGGGAACCGTGAACCAGAACAAACAGTTCTACCAGAACTGCATCAATGCCCTGGCTGCGACAGACTGGCAGGTGATCATCTCCATGGGAGCGAACACCGATCATTTTACGGAACTCCCGGAAAACATACAGGTGTACAAATCAGTTGACCAGATGGCAGTGCTGTCAATCGCGGATGTATTCATCACGCACTGCGGCATGAATTCTGTTTCTGAATCATTGTACTACGGTGTACCGCTTGTCCTGTTTCCTCAGACACCGGAGCAGAACGCAGTCGCAGAACGGAC
>JAEEYJ010000020.1 GCA_016291725.1 Solobacterium sp. | reverse complement strand
TGCCCTCGATCCGGGCAATCTTCCCTTCCAGCTTCGCTGCACAGTCTGCACAGTCAATGCCGGTTACCTGGAAACGGTAGGTGGCATTCGCCTCTTCGTCACGGTGGTGATGGTGCTCTTCGTGTTCATGATGGTGATGCCCGCAGTCACAATGCTCCTCACGATCACGGTCTTCATGATGATGGTGCTCATGGCCTTTGGATGTCACTACCGCATCAGGTTCTTCCTGGGCGATCAGTTCCTTCACCTTCTGTGCCATCTCCTTGCCCAGATGATGTGCACAGTCATAGGAAAGCAGTTCATCGTCAAAGGACAATGAAACATTGGACAGCCCCTCGATCTGCGCGATCTTTCCTGCAAGCCTTGCGGCGCAGTTGGGGCAGTCGATGCCGGTTACCTGGAAACGGTAAGTGGCATTCGCCTCTTCATCATGGTGATGCCCTTCATGATCATGGTGATGATGGTGACCGCAATCACAGTGTTCGTGTTCATCATGGTGATGGTGTTCGCAGCCGCAGTGTTCCTCATGATCATGGCTATGATGTTTTTCATGCCCATGATGATGCTCGCACTCACAATGATCGTGGTCTTCATGATTATGGTTCAGTTCACATTCAGTCATAGGGTCTTTCTCCTGTCATATGAACAGTTGTTCATATGTTTATGATAGGATATATCCCTGTGTTGTCAATAGAAAAAGAACACACTGCAGTGTCTTTCTGCTGTGTGTTCTTCTTACCTGCTCTATTGTTTCAATGTTTCAAAGCACTGATCGTAGATTCTTCCCAGTTCTTCCTTCTCTTCCACAGTCATCCGGCGCTCATGTGCGTCATGTCCTTCCACCGTTCCTTGATGTATTTCCTGTACTTTCCCGCCTCTGATAAAGAATACAAACGGGGTGTACAGATGGGGTATCCCTTCATCATCGGGCGGAAAGTATTCACCGACTGCCTCTGTCAGAAGATCATAGTCCGGGATTTCAGTATTGCTGTGAATATCCTCCGTGGGACGGGTATTGATATAGCCGATCCGGTATCCTGCCTTCTTTGCCGCATCGTTCAGCACCGGCACTGCTTCCTGGCACCACGGGCACTTTATGAAGCCGAAATAGACTACAAAGGTCTGTCCGTTCTCCATGTCCCTGAGCATCTCCTGTACGGAGGTATCCACAAATACATGGTCCTCACCCAGTTCCGTATATCCCGACATATCGCTGTCTTCACCGATGATCACTTCACAGTCGGTATCGCAGCCCTGCGGTTCATCCGGTGCAGGATCTGTGCTGCAGCCGATCAGAATGCATGTACATACAGCGCAAAGCAGTTTCTTCATGCTTTCCGGTTCTCTTCCTTGAACAGACCTTTCCGGTCTGCTTCCTTCCACTTGCGGTCAAACTCCTTCTCTGCCTCTTCCAGTCTGCGGAGCGCTTCTTCCAGTTCTTTGTTCTTTTTCTCTGCCATCATTGACCCTCCAAGGATGTATTGTACTCTTTTTCAGGCAAAAGTGTTAATCCGGTTCCGGGAAAGACGAACAGCCAGTCCATTGAAAAATCCACCCAAGGGTGGATTATTGTTTTCAGGCTTCCGAAGCCTATTCGTTGATAATATTGTTCAGCCAGACGCCTTTCTTCAGAAGTATACTGCCTACGGTCGCCTTAGGAATATCAATCAGCTGGATGATCAGGTAGATCGTTACGATCGGCAGAGAGGTGAATCTCGTCAGTATGAACGCGATCGGGAAATTGATTGCACAGGTGAACCCGCTGTCAAACATGAAGGTCATCATGGTCCTTCCTCCGGCACGCAGCGTGAAGTAGCAGGCATTGTACAGTGCCTGCGCCGGCAGCATGCACGCCATGATGCGCAGGAAGATGCCCGCCAGTGTTCTGACGTGGTCCGTTGTGTTGTAGACGAGCGGGAACAGCGGTGCTGTTGTGAACATGATGATTCCCAGGATCAGGTTGAAGAACAAAGCCATACCAATCAGCTTGTACTCTGTACTGACCGCTTCTTCAAAATCACCCGCACCGAGCTTCGGCCCGATGATGATGGAGATGGACATGCCGATGGCCATATTGGCGATCATGAATACGGTATTGACCGTTGAGCTGATATTGATGGCCGCAATGGACTCCAGGCCTCTGGTGGAATAGCACTGGCTGATGGCCGCAATACCGATGGACCACAGTACCTCGTTGGCAATCAAAGGAGATCCTTTGACCGCAATCTTTTTCAGCAGACTGCCGGGAATCAGCGGATTCGCGAACAGCTTGTGGAAGAACGGATACTGGTCCCGCATGCGGTACTCACCGATCAGAATGATTGCCATCTCCACAAACCGGGCAAAGACCGTTGCGATGGCTGCACCGATGACACCGAGCTTCGGAAATCCGAAGTGACCGAAGATCAGTACGTAGTTGCCTATAAAGTTCAGCGCAACCGCGACGATGCTGGCACGCATGGACAGTACCGTATTGCCGGCTTCCCGGATGATGGAACCGCACGATACCGCAATGGCAAACGGTATTGTCTGGATCATGATGATGTTCAGATACTCATGCGCCAGGGACAGTGTCGTTGCGATATCTGCAGCACTGTTGACGGATTCATCCATGTACAGCAGAAGCAGTCTGTCTCCGAATACTCTGAAGATGATGATGCCCATCGTCACAAAGAACAGAGAGAAGTACAGCTTGAAATGCAGGCAGTCCTTCATGCCCTTATAGTCTTCCTTGCCGTAGTACTGGGCACTGAAGATGCTTGCGGCGTTGACCGTCCCGATGATCAGAAGATTCAGCACCATCATGAGCTGGTTGGATATGGATACAGCACTCATCGGCAGTGTACCCGTCTGGCCGACCATGATATTGTCCAGCATGTTTACAAACGTTGTAATCGCATTCTGAACAATGATCGGCAGCGCTACGATCATTACGCTTTTATAGAATCTTCTGTCTCCTATCCACTTGCTTGCCATGCATTCCCTCGTTTCCGCATGAGGCATTATCTCATATACCTTCATTCTATTTCAAGTGGATGATCCGGCAGGCATGCTATAATCAGGTCATGAACACCGAGCGGAGCCATGTGTGGGATCTGGCCAGGGGAATCCTGATCATCCTTGTCTTCCTTGCCCATGTACCTTACGATGACAGGCTGTGGAAAACCGTCATCTTTTCCTTTCACATGCCGGCATTCTTCATACTCAGCGGAATCCTGATGACACAGTCGCAGTCCCTGCAGAAACCGTTCCCGGACTATGTACGGAAGAAAGCGTACAGGCTGCTGCTGCCAGTGCCCTTGTTCGAACTGCTGGCCTATGGGGAAGTCCTTCTGCACTGGCACGGTCATTTCCGCTTTGCAGAATTTCTCGGGAAATATGCAGCCATGGATCTTTGGAACCATGCGGACTGGTTCCTGCTCTCTCTGTTCGTCAGTGAGTGCTTCTTCTACGCCGTATCGCGGAAGAAAACGCTGATCCTGCCGTCCGGACTGGGTGCGCTGATTGCGGCGTATCTGATCCGCTTCGTACCGCTCAGCCGGTGCTTGATGAGCTACTTCTTCCTGGTCTGCGGCTATGTACTGTGCCGGATCTTCACCGAGGATTCCCTTCCGGCAGTCCTGGTCAGCCTGGGCCTGTTTATCGGCGGCAATGTACTCAGCACGGTTCGTCTGGATATGCACAACGCTGTCTATGGCAGCGCAGTACTGATGATCCCGACGGCCTTTGCCGGCACCTGGCTGCTGTTCTTCCTGTGCCGCAGACTGCGATCCTTCCTGCCTCTGGAAGCCATTGGACAGCACAGTATGGCCATCATGGGCACCCATATGCCGCTGCTGGAGATGGCTCATCGCCTCGTTTCAAGCAATAAAGCAGTGCTTTTCATCGCTGCACTGCTGGAAATACCCACTGTACTGACCGCCCGTCTCATTTTCCCGTTCCTGCGGGGGAAAGGAGTTCATAGATGAACACAAACATGGAAAAGGCACTGCGGATCCTGAAGGAAAGGAACATCCCCTTCCGCTTTCAGGAACACATTCCGATCTACACCATAGAAGAAATGCTGGATCTGCCGATGGACGGCAAGGAAGATGTAGCCAAGAATCTGTTCCTCCGGGACGATAAGAAGCGGAACTACTATCTCATCGTCGTCCGGGAGGAAAAGCGGGTCAATCTGAATGAGCTGAGGGAGAAGATACAGTCCAGAAGGCTGACTTTTGCCTCGGAAGAGGATCTGGGCGCCATCATGGGTCTGATCCGTGGATCCGTCACCCCGCTCGGTGTACTCAACGATGCACAGCATATCGTACAGGTATACATTGACAGGTCATTCGAACATAGAATCATCGGCTGCCATCCCAACACCAATGAAGCTACTGTCTGGATGTCAACCGATGATCTCGTCGAACTGATTGCCTCCCGGGGCAACCCTGTCACATTCCTGGACTTCTAGCCCAGGGCAACGTCAAGCGCCATCATCAACGTAAATCCGAAGGAAAACATAACCGGCGCGAGGTTGGAGTGCTTTCCCTCCGACATCTCCGGTATGAGTTCCTCAACAACCACATACATCATCGCGCCTGCCGCAAAGCTCAGCAAATACGGCAGGACCACAGATACCTGCCTGGCAGCCAGAACGGTAAGCGCAGCCCCGGCAGGCTCCACAGCCCCGGACAGTACACCGTACCAGAAAGACCTGAACCGGCTGACACCTTCTGCTTTCAGCGGCATGGAGATGATCGCTCCTTCGGGGAAGTTCTGGATGGCAATGCCGAGTGCCAGGGCAAACGCAGCCGCAGGAGTAATGGAAGAGCTGCCGGACAGCAGAGCCGCGTAGACAACACCCACCGCCATGCCTTCAGGAAGATTATGCAGCGTTACAGCCAATACCATCATGGTTGTACGCTGCAGTTTTGTTTTCGGTCCTTCATTCTCTTCGCTGAATTTGTGCAGATGGGGAATCACGCTGTCCAGCAGCAGTAGGAACAGGGTTCCTGCCCAGAATCCTGCCGCTGCGGGGAGAAAGGCAAGCTTTCCCATAAAGCCAGACTGCTCCATCGCCGGATTCAGAAGACTCCAGATACTGGCAGCGACCATGACTCCTGCCGCAAAGCCGGTCAACAGCTTCTCAACACGTTCATTCAGCTGATTGCCGCGCATAAAGAAGACACAGGCAGCGCCCAGTGAAGTCCCCAGGAACGGGATCATCAAACCAATAACTACATCCTTCATACAGCCTCCTGTGTTAGTTATAACTAACCTGTATTATATCCGCTGTATGAACGCATGGCAATTAAAAAAGCAGTTTCCTGCCGGCGAATGAGCCATTGGCATTCCACTGCTTTTTCCAAATCAAATGATGTTTTTCAGTACAGATGCTCAGCTTATCAGAAATGATTGATTAAGCGTTGAATACGTACTTGTCAAGACGCTCGAAGGCTTCCTGTACACGCCATGTCGGCAGAGCCAGGTTCAT
>JAEEYJ010000019.1 GCA_016291725.1 Solobacterium sp. | reverse complement strand
GGGCTGCATACTGTATAAGCCGCTAATCATATATACATTGTGTATCCATACCAATGCAGTACAGAAATATGACAATCCAATCAGAGGAGTATGGCACAGAATACGGGATATATACAGTTGCAGATCATATAGGCCGGACAATTTCACAAGCTCCATGAAACAATAATATGTACATGTAAACAGTATATTTATCATATGAGGGGACATTTCATAAAGATTCCGGAGTTATACTTTACTTCGCATAATGTAAGTTATGCGACATTTTTCAAAAAACATATCCATTTGTATATACAGAACGGGCTCCCCTGCAGATTGCGGATGTTTCAAGCCCTGTACAATCACAATAATCATTTTCTGTTATCAATCGTTGTTTTGATTTCTGCATTGCGGTTTTCCAAACCGGTGTGTTGATTCGTTCAAACAAGACAAAGAAAAGGATGATTCATGATCATCCTTGCATAGACTCATATTTCTCTGTGCGGCGAAAAGTCCCCTCGCGGACAGCTCCCCCACCGGCTTCAGGATTGATCCTTTTGCTTTTTCTGGATTCCGCCTTTCGGTATATCAAGCTTCTTCTGCGTAGATCCCGGATGGTGATTGGTATAGCTGCGGAAGGATTCCTGGTTCTGTACGTGCGTATAGATTTCCGTTGTCTGGATGTCACTGTGTCCGAGCATCTCCTGTATGCTGCGAAGATCCGCCCCGCCCTGCAGCAGGTGCGTTGCGTAGCTGTGGCGCAGCTTATGCGGCGTAATATGCTTTGTGATGCCGGCTTCCATACATTTCTCACGCAGCTTTCTTTCTGCGGATCGGACAGTCACCGGACGACCGGCCCGGTTGATGAAGAAGGCATTTGTTCTTTTCTTCTGGAAAACCGGCCGTACCAGCGCCTGATAGCGCTGCACCGGCGCCAGGATCCCCTGCGGTATGGGTACAATGCGTTCCTTGCTGCCCTTCCCCAGAATGCGCAGGAATCCGCTGTCGGCTTCCATACGGTTTACCGTCAGTCCTACTGCTTCGGAGATCCGGAGCCCGCAGCCGTAGATCAAAGCGAACAAAGCATGGTACATCGTCTCTGTCGGGTCTTCATCATGGAAGGATTCCATCAGCCTGTTCACTTCGCCTACCGTACAGTATACCGGCAGGACTCTGTCCCCCCGGTGTACTTCGATGTTCAGGGACGGATCCTTTTCATCGTACATAAAGGTCAGAAAATGATGGAATGACCTGATGGAAGCACTCATCCTTGCAGCCGAGGACTGTTTATGGTCCATCAGGTATTCACTCAGAAAGTCTTCAATCGCTGATAACGTTATATCTTCTGTATCCTCTATCCCGTCCTCTTCTTCCATGAACTGCAGATACTGCTCAAGATCATCCTTGTAGGATGCTACGGTGTGCGCTGAAAGCCCGTCATTGACGGTAATCTGTACAATGTAGCGCTTCAGTGCTTCCGATGTTTTCATTCTTCCTCTTTTGCCAGCAGATCACTTGCCCGGAAGAACTGCGGTTCGCTGAATTCCTTGTTCAGTTCCCGGAACAACCGGTCTGTTTCCATCTGCTTGTTCAGTTCTTCATCGAACAGATCCATCTGCCGGACACTCTCATCCGCAAAATCACTGCAGGAGACCCCCAGCAGCCTGACCGGCTCCCCTGTCCAGTGTTCATCAAACACAGCGATTGCCCCTACAAACAGGTCATCTGCGCTGTATACAGGAACGATACCGTGCGATGCTCTGTCATTGGTTGTAAAATCGTAGTATTTGATGCGTACCGTAATGAGCCTGCCGGCTTTTCTTTCCCGGCGCATCCGTTCGCTCAGCTTCCTGCAGAGAGCCCGCAGGATGCCCCGGAGCTCATCATAGTCGGTTATATCATCCAGGAAGGTCTCTGAGACACCCATGGACCGGGCATCCCATTCCTTGATGATGGTACGGTCGTCATAACCGTTGGCTCTTCTGATCATGAAATCCGTATTCTTTCCGAAGATATCACTGAGCGCTGCAGTATCCTTGCAGCGGGCAAGATCACCGATGGTGTGGATTCCCAGCTCCTCCAGATACGGGGCTGTCTTCTTCCCTACCCCTCTCATCTCCGCAATCGGCAGCGGCCAGAGCTTATCAGGAACTTCCCGCAGACGCAGGACCGTAATGCCCATAGGTTTCTTCATATCGCTGGCGGTCTTGGCCAGGAACATATTCGGCGCGATTCCTATGGAACAAGGAATGCCGAGTTCATTCAGAATCCGTTTCTGGATTGTCCAGGCCAGGTCCAGCGGCTTGTCAAAGCGCTTGATGCTTTCCGTCATGTCTGCGTAGCATTCATCGATGGATGCCTGTTCCAGCTCATCTGCATATTCCGCTACGATCGCTGTAAAATCCCTGGACAGTTCCCGGTAGAAGTGATAGTGCCCTTCTACAACAATCAGATCCCTGCACAGCATTTTCGCTTCGCTCAGCGGCATGGCACTGTGCACACCGAAAGCACGCGCTTCATAGCTGGCTGTAGACACAACCGATCTGCGCGTATTGCCGCATACAGCAACGGGCTTTCCCTTCAGGGAAGGATCGAGCAGGATTTCCGCATTCGCAAAAAAAGCGTTCAGATCAATGTGAAAATACACCTTTGCCATATCAGCTGCGGCGGCTCCTCTCGTACAGCTCGCGGGCAGCTTTCTCCGAAGCGTCGGTCCGTTTTCCCGAAGCGATGAGCGCCAGCTGCACGATGGCATCCTCCGGCTCCAGCATATCGATATACGTACGGGTTCTCTCCCCTTCTGTTTCTTTGGCGACCAGATAGATCCGGTCTGCGCAGGCTGCGACAGGCGCAGAATGCGTAACGCTGAACACCTGGGCATCTTCCGAGAGCTTCTGCATATTGCGTCCGATGGCGGAAGCGACCTTGCCGCTGACACCGGTATCGATTTCATCAAAGATGATTGTCCGTATTCCATGCAGTCCGGCAAACACCGTCTTCATGCCCAGCATGAAACGGGACAGTTCACCGCCGCTGACAACAGTGCTCATCGGTTTCAGATCCTCTCCTTTGTTCATACTTACCATGAATTCCGCATGGTCCGTACCGTTCGCGGAGGGTCTGCCTTTCTCCAGCACCGTACGGAAGCGGGCATCAGGCAGGTACAGTCCTTCAATGGAAGCCAGAACTGCCTGGTCCAGCTTTGCACCGGCCTTTTCACGGGACTGGTGCAGCAAAAGCGCTGTTTCTTCATATTCACCGTAAGCAGCCTGGATTTTCTTCTCCATGGACTCCAGCCATTCAGCACGATTGCTGAAGCGGTCCACCTGTTCCTGCATGGAGGACTGTCTTTCCAGTATCTCATGGATGCTCCTGCCGTACTTCCGCTTCAGCTTCTGGATCTGGAACAGCCTCTCTTCAATGCTGTCCATCTCCCGTTCACTGTACTCGAATCCGTTGGCAGTATGCCGCAGCTGGCCGACTGCATCATCAATTGCATAGTAGCTGTCGTTTACAGCCTGTTTCAGCTCCTTTGCGAGGGAATCATCGATGGACTGTACACATTTGTTCAGTTCATACAATCCGTCTGAAACAGCCTCATACAGGCTGACAGAGCGATTGAGTGCACCTAGAGAGTTTGCCAGCGCTTTCAGCCGCTTCTCCCTCTCAAGCAGTTCCTCTTCTTCCCCTTCCCTGAGCTTTGCTACATCGATTTCCTTGATCCGGTACTGCAGGAATTCCAGTTCTTCTTCATTGAATGTTTCTTCCAGCGCTTTCTCCCGCTCACTGCAGAGTGACTGCCAGGATTCATATTTCTCCGTTGTCTGCTGCAGAAGCGCTCCGTTTCCGGCATACTCATCCAGATAGCGCAGATGTTCCCGGGCATTCAGCAGATCCTCTGTCTCCCGCTGGCCATGGATATCCATTTCATATTTCAGAACCTCACGCATGAAGGACAGACGTACCGTACGGTGATCAATCCGGACCGTACTTCTGCCGGAACGTGTGAATTCCCGTGTAAATACGGTTTCCTCCTCCACATCAAACCCGGCGTCCAGCAGTGTCTGCCTGGCATGGACATTGTCCTGAAGCGTAAATGTCCCTTCAATGATCGCTTTATCGCTGTTTCTGCCGACGTAGGAGGTGCTTGCTCTGTCTGCGCACAGCAGGGAAAGCGCATCAATAAAGATGGATTTGCCGGCTCCCGTCTCACCGACGAAAGCCGAAAAACCATCTTCGAAGTCCAGATCTGCTTCATCAATCAGGATGAAGTTCTTTATGTACAGATGTGTAATCATATAATCCTGTCCAGCAGATCCGTCAGATCGTTCAGACTGATGCCCTCTGCTTTCCTCAGCAGCTTGTCTGAGCCCTGCTGTACATAGTGGTCTCCGATCCCGATCCGGTGGACCTGCACATTGATTTGCCTGTCTCCGTAGTATTCCAGCACTGACGCACCAAGGCCGCCTTCCAGAAGATCCGTCTCATAGACAATCACCGGTACATTCATCCCTGCGATCCGGTTCAGGCACGCTGTATCCATCGGCTTGAAGAACCGGCAGTTGATTACCTCCGCAGGAATCCCGTTGACAGAGAATTTGCTGCAGACCCTCTCAACATCACAGCCGTACGTCAGCACTACTGCCTTTGCCTCAGCAGGATTGAAACAGGTCTCCCACGAACCGACAGGAATCTCATGATATGCGGAAATGTCTGCTTTTGTCTCGCCGCGCGGATAACGCAAGGCAAAGGGATGGTTCTGATGGAACGCTGTATACAGCAGATCAGCAGCTTCCTGCGCATCCTTGGGCTGCGCAAGAATCAGGTTGGGCAGCGGTTTGAGGATTCCCGGGTCAAATACACCGTGGTGCGTCTCGCCGTCTGCGCCGACAAGCCCTGCCCGGTCAATGCCGAAGACAACCGGGAGATCCATGCGGCATACATCGTGGTTGATCTGATCATACGCACGCTGCATAAAGGAACTGTATACCGACACGAAGGGACGCATTCCAGAAATGGCCATACCGGCCGCAAACGTAACGGCATGCTCCTCGGCAATGCCGCAGTCGAAGGAACGCTCCGGGAAGCGCGCAAAGAAAGATTCCAGACAGCTTCCGGTTATCATCGCCGGCGTGATGGCGCAGATGCGTTCATCCTGTTCCGCCAGTTCCAGCACCGACTTTGCGACCGCTCCGCTCCATGTCAGCCAGCCTTCCGGCACTTCATGGATCTGCTTTCCGGTATCCACGTTGAAGGGGCCGACACCGTGCCAGCGTCCGTCCTTGTCCGCTTCACAAGGAAGGTACCCCTTCCCTTTCTTCGTGATTACGTGTACAACCACAGGCTCTTCGTGCTCCTTCGCAACATGGAGCACCTGGATCAGATCATGGATGTTGTGCCCGTCCACCGGTCCCAGATAGTTGATGTTGAAATCACCGAAGATGCCCCGGTCCACAACTGAGTCACGGACTGCATCCTTTACACTCTTCAGACCGTGATAGACCACTTTTCCGACATTTGTCCGGTTCAGGGCATTCTTCATATTCCTTTTGAAGGAGTTGTATGTCTTCGCTGCTCTGAGCCGGGCAAAGTTCATGGACAATGCACCGACGTTCTGGGATATGGACATGTTGTTGTCATTCAGGATGATGACCATTCTTTTCTTCTCGGCACCGATGGAATTCAAAGCTTCCAGGGCCATTCCCGAGGAAATCGAACCATCGCCGATCACCGGAACGATATGGTAGTCCTTCCCCTGCAGATCCCGGCTGACAGCCATGCCCAGCGCTGCGCTGAGGCTGGTGGAGCTGTGCCCGGCTTCCCAGACATCGTGTCCGGATTCCCTTCTCTTCTGGAATCCGCTCAGTCCGTTGTACTGCCGGAGTGTATCAAAGCGCTCTGCTCTGCCGGTCAGGATCTTATGCACATAGGACTGATGTCCTACGTCAAAGAAGATCCTGTCTTCCGGAGAATCAAAAACGCAGTGCAGAGCGATCGTCAGCTCAACGACACCGAGATTCGATGCCAGATGGCCTCCGGTCCTTGCAACACTGTGTATCAGAAAAGACCTGATCTGACCCGCCAGGTCATTCAGCTCTTCCATACTGAGTTCTTTAAGAACGGAAGGATCCTTGATTTCTTTCAGATCCATAGGGGACCTCCTATATGTTGCGTACGCGTGCCGATGCAATCAGGCTGCGCAGTTCCTGCGGATCAAATCCCCCGAATTGATCCAGAGCGCCGTCACATTCCTGATACAGTGACACCATCAGTGCTTCTGCCCTCTTTTCCCCTAAAAGAGTAACACCGGTGGTTTTGTTGTTTCTGATATCCGAATTTGTCTTTCCAAGCTCTTCTGCGCTGGAACGTACATCCAGCAGGTCATCTTGGACCTGGAATGCCAGACCGAGACGGATTCCCAGTCTGTACCAGCGCTGTACTTCCTCTTCGCTGCGCTGGGCAAGGACAGCCCCCGCTGCCAGCGGAACCGCAAACATCTGTCCTGTCTTGAGTGCGTGGGTGCGCTCCAGGAATGCCCAGTCCGCATCCTTCTCCTCCAGCGTATCGTATACCTGGCCGAGCACCATACCGTCCGGTCCGGCACCGTGTGCCAGCAGATTCACGATCCGGACAATCTGCTCTGCGGGAGCGCTGCTGTGTGTGCACACTTCGAACGCATAGGTCAGGAGGGCGTCTCCGGCAAGTATAGCAGCGGCTTCACCGAAGCGGACATGGTTTGTCGGCTTTCCCCTTCTCAGCTCGTCGTTGTCCATTGCCGGCAGATCATCATGGATCAGTGAGTAGGTATGAACCATCTCAATGGCACAGGCAAACGGATCCCCCAGTGCCGGATCCTTTCCATAGCCTGAAAGAACGCTGTAGAGCAGGTGCGGCCGGATCCGCTTTCCACCGCCCAGCAATGAGTATTCCATCACTTCCAGCAGCCTGGAATCCGCTATACGGCCTGTTTCCTTCTTCAGGATTTCATCAAATTCCCGTATTCTGCCGATCATATCCTGTCCATCACTCCATTGATCAGACGGTAGGAATCATCGCCGTACAGTTTGGCAATGCGTACGCACTCGTCAATGATGACCGGCATCGCTACTTCCCCGATCTCGCTCTCTGCGCAGCCGCACAGCAGGATTGCCTGCTCCACATAGCCAAGGCGGTTAAAGCTCCAGTCATCCAGCAGCGGATCCAGCATGGCGATGTAGCGTTCTTTTCCCTCGTACGCCTGCCGGATTACGCGCAGGATGTACGGATCCTCCCTGCGTTCTTCCTCTGTCAGATTATCCTCGATCAGTTCTTCTGTATCCCTCTGTACAAGCAGTCCCTGATAAAGGCAGAAAACCGCTTTCTCTCTGTTGCTCTGTCGGCTCATGCTGTTCTCCTGATTCCTCATATTATTATAATGCAAAGCCCACCCTATTGCATAACAAAAGACGGCGTTCTACAATGAAGCGGATATGAAGGAACATCGTTCTCAAACACCGTTCGCTGCCCGGCTGGCAGGACATCTGAAAACCGTGCATGAACACCGCAGACTGGTGCGCCGGTACTGCTTTCAGTGCGGTCTGTACTACCAGGGAATGGTCCACGACCTGTCCAAATACTCCCCGGCGGAATTCTGGCCTAGTGTCAGGTACTACCAGGGATACCGCACCCCGTGGGATGCCCAGCGTGAAGCAGAGGGATATGCACCTGGATGGATTCATCACCGGGGGTTGAACAAGCATCATTACGACTACTGGTTCGACTCCTCCAAGGACGGCATTGTACCTGTACGTATGCCCTACCGCTATGTCATTGAGAGCGTCTGCGACCGTGTGGCGGCTTCCCGGATCTACAACAAAGACAAATATACCCCGGATGCTCCGCTGCAGTACTTCCTGACCACTGCCGGAAAGCAGGCGATGCATCCGGATACAGCAGCGCAGTTTGAACGGATCCTGACCATGATCGCCGAGGAAGGAGAAGAGGCTGTCTTCGCCAGAATCAAGCAGTCCCTGCATAACCATACAGAACTATGACCGGATGATACAGATCACCCGGTCATTTGATTCTTCTTTTCAGTTCCTTCAGAAACAGAATGTTGCTGCTTCTACAGAACTTAATACTGTTGTTTTTCATTGCTGAGCTATGCTTTCCTGCTCCAGCAGACAGTTTATACTGTCAGCCGTCCGGCAGACAAATATGCATTTGTCATCGTAGAATTCAATGCCTGCATGACTCTGCAGTTTTTCCGGATTCTGTTCCATTCGTGATTTGATTTCTGCATAGCGCACGGGATTGTTCTCAATAAAGCAGGTCATATCATCGAACGTAAAGACAGTATGTTCCCTGCGGACATTGTATGTACCGTGATTGTATACTGTTTGATGCTTTTCGGATGATTCTGCACGGACTTTTCTAAGTGGATTCACTCTCCGATGATTATCAGCCTTGCCGAACCGGCCTTGATTGTAATAGTATTCTCCATCCTCCAGAAAAAAGGAAATCCGTTTGAAAGCCCCCCTCATTTCTATGAACTTCCAAGCCTTTTCTTTGATTTTCCGTACTTTCTTCGCTGCCGACCAGGACAATTCCTGCATGAATGTTTTCTCAATACCGTACTTCCTGAGACGGACATGGTATTCCTCCACTGCTTCAGAAGCCAGAGGAAATCCGGACAGATCCGCATGTACATAGTTATGCATGTGATAATCAATGTTCTCGAACCGGGTATTGCTGTTCATCCTGTTGATATAGTAATAATGCCGCGCCGCAAGATACAGATCCGTCACATCTTCACTGTATTCAATTGCCAGTTTACAGCAGATGTCCTTCATCCTGCTCTGGAAATCCGCTGAACGGATGAATTCATATGCATTGCTGAAAAAAGAATTGTGCGGAGAATCGAAAAGAAAACTGAATACATCGTAGAAAAGCGGGAAATATCCAACATCGTCGGTATCGATGATTACCGGACCCTCGTCTGCCCAGATGACGTTCTTGTAGTACGGATCACCGTGCTGCACACAGTAGCAGATGTCACGCACAGCATCCTTCATGAAGACTCTTTCAAGGTGTATGTCCGCATGGATCAATGAAGAAAACAGGAAATCGAGGTAATCATAGAAATGATCTTTATCAAACTGCTTTCCATCATTGAAATAGTTCTTTCCTTGAACCGTTCTGTAGATGTACAGGCGGTAATCATCATCCAGGATTACCTCCATTGAAGGATACGGAAGCTTTCCCCAGTATTCTCTGATTCTTTCTGCTTT